>NZ_JBBHKR010000108.1:0-12646 GCF_037389425.1 Stygiolobus sp. CP850M | reverse complement strand
CATCATGATCCAGGGTACGTAATTCCTATTGATATTTACGACAAAAAAGTACTTTTTATCAAAGACCCTCAGAATAACATAAACCCTAGCCAAAAGTTCAGAAGAGCTCCTAGATTTCTAAAATCTATTAAAGATAGACCTAAGGTAGTTGAGAGTGCGGATGGGAAAGAGATAAGGTTCGGCTCTACGATGATAAAGTTTTCTCCTGCTGTTCCTCATGGTGCTGATGAAAGACTTGGCTATGTAGTTCAGGTTGCAATTAATGATAAGGACGGAACGGTTCTCTTCAC
This sequence comes from Stygiolobus sp. CP850M, assembly GCF_037389425.1. Classification (NCBI taxonomy): domain Archaea; kingdom Thermoproteati; phylum Thermoproteota; class Thermoprotei; order Sulfolobales; family Sulfolobaceae; genus Stygiolobus; species Stygiolobus sp. CP850M. The sequence goes on along the minus strand of NZ_JBBHKR010000108.1, from coordinate 12,356 downwards.
CTCTGACATTGAGGGTGCACCAAAGGAAGGACATGTGAGATTTATCAATGAGGTTAAGCCTAACTTTCTAATTATAGATGGACCATTAAGCTATTTATTAGGTAGAGCATTATCCCAAGAAGAATTAGACATTGAGATAAAGAATCTAGAAAATATAGTTAAAAACGGTCTTCAATATGCTATTATTGATCACCATGTTTTGCGTGATCTTAATTACGAAAACATACTTAAACCAGTGAAGGAAGTAGCTAAGTCAGTAGGATGTAGGGTAATCACTGCTGCAGAGTACTTGTCAATAGAGCCTATGATCTTGGAGGCTAGGAGAAAAGAGCTTTTCCAAAAAGATAACAGACCGGCCAAAATACCTAGAAATCTAGCAAAACTTCTCACAGCGGGAGATTCGTGAGAGGTAAGAAGTGAGCTAGTATTAGTCCGCCTGCGTAGCTTCCCGCCAATGCTAACATACCCGTTGCTATTTGCTCAAAAGCTCCCCTGTATTTACTGAGTCCAGTATATTTTGAAGACATAGAACCGAAAATGCCCAAAGTTATTGCTATTAACACTACTGAACTGACTACGTCATAGATGAAGGGAATCTTGAAGAATAGTGACAGAATAAAAGGAAATAGTGGGATTATTGAGCCTATTATCAAATATAGAGACATTAATAGTCCTAATTTCACTGGACTCTCGTATCCTTCTGGGAACAGTCTAAGCTCATGGATTAACATTTCGTTTAGTACTATGTTCTTGTTTTTCATTAGTCTAGTTGAGATTTCTTCAGCTTCCTCTTCTGGCAGACCTTTTTGGATGTAAAATTGCTTCAATTCCTCCTTCTCTTTTTCAGGGTAATGTTCTATTTCAAAGCTTTCTTTTTTAATTTCATTTTCTATGATTTGCATCCTGACTCTCGTAGAGATGTATTCTCCTATACCCATGGAAAAAGCTTGACCTATAGATGCAATTAACCCCGTAACAAGGACTAGTAACGGGTCTTGAGAATAACCTGCAGCACCTATAGCAATTGAACCAACACCTATAAGCCCGTCTTGGATTCCGAAAACTCTGGTCCTAAAAGTGTCTGCCTCGTTAGTATAGTGTATTACCGGCTCTTCCATGTTTAATTTGTTTGTTAAAAAATCTTTAAACCCTTCTTGGATTACGAAAAATCGTAATGTAATTTATACCTTAACTATGTAGTGATCTCCTTCTCTTGCTAGAAATCCTGAGTATATACCCCACTCAACTAAAATGATCTCTAAATCATTGTATCCAGTAGGGCTGCTATAAATTGTGATCCCCTTATCCTCAAGTTTTTCTAGCAACTCTTTTACAGTGAAAGATCTAAGTTCCTTAGCCGTCGAAAAAGGCTCTAGCCTATCTATTGACTCTCTCAGCAACTCCTTTCTCTTCTTGAGATTTGCCTTAAGAAAATCCAGTCCTTTATCTGTAATTATTACATCACCTTCAGCTAAATTTATAAAGCCCATCGTATTTGCAGCATAAAGGATCGGCATTAGTTCGTCCATATCTACTTCTAACTCTTTCTCAAGTATGTATATATCCACTTTATCATTAAAGGTATTATGTAAAGTAGTAAGCAAACCTAACAAATCTGCAACTCTAGCATCGGGATGAATAACCTTATATGTACTTGTAGCCATATACCCTTAGAATAGGTATTGTTAATAAAAACTTTATTTTCATTAATATCCAATAACATGGTTGCTCCAAGTATTAAAAATATATTATCTTTCATTGTTGTTGCGGTCGTTAACAATGTTTAAGCTAGAATTGTAACGATCATCTAGATTTTTATTAGTGGATTAAAGTTCTCGTTGTATGCTTAATATCAGAATATGATTTAATATATTCAATTCTAAAAAGAAAAAATTTATACTTCCATCACATATATACGTTGATGGACGAGCCTTTACTATATTCACAGTTATCATTAACAAGAAGAAGTTCATCCTTACCAAAGATTATTAGAGTTGATCCTTATTCCGATTTATCTAAATTAAGAGGTGTCCCTAGATATGAGTTTTCTAGAGGTATAGAGGGTAATGAAATATTAGATATGACTGGACTGAAGGGCGTTGAGGATTTAGGTGATAGGCTAAGAGTATTAGCTGGTACTCCTTGGAGGGATGTAATTAGGTATAGCCCTGAATTATTCGGTAATCTTGATTTCTCAGTAGGCGGTAGTGTATTCTTTGGTGATGCTGGGTTCGGATTTAATGAATTTGGACTGATTAGAGATCGTGTAGAGATCGAAGGGTATCTTAACGGAATTAAATATACAGGGAAATATAATGGAGGTATAATATACGCTGTATACATTAAGAAAGAGCTAAAACAATTAATTAACAAAGGTTATACTACAGATGACATAGACGCAATATTATACAAATTAAAGAGTTGGTTTTCCTCCGGTTTTCCAGCGTTTAGAGATATTACAATTAACATTCAAGGGGGAGTAGCTAAGTTAATCGTCGCTTATCCGTCCACTAGAGAGCAACTCTTGTTAAAGTACGTTTCTGACTTACAGAAAGTAGATCCGGTGTATGAAGATTTGTCTCCCAGACATAAGTATAGATATTACGGTACTACTGACCTTAACGGTATTTTTCAGATAAAGGAAAACTTGAAACGAAGCGAGAGAACAATACTTCGGTTCAGGGGAACAAAAGTCTACTTTGTCATTTACTCCAATACTCCGTTAAAATTCATTGACACAATCCCATTAACATCTTATTCGGACTCGGATGCACAGAACAATTTAAACGGGTGTGTACTTTGCGGCAGATGCGTTGATGTATGTCCTTACGGGGAAATGATGGGCTCTCCAATTTATACTCCATTAGGGCTTTACGTGCTACAACCATTAGGATTTGCAGAAGGATTAATAAACTGTCATATGTGCGGAAAGTGTGTTGATGTATGTCCCTCTAAGCTTGATATACTTTCTGACTTAAGGAAGTATGCAAGGTATAATAAAATAGACACTTCATTACCAGAAGTGAGGGAACTACCTGCTACTTCGGTAATAGTACTTACTCCTATAAGTAAGGGCTTTGAAGATAGAGCAATCAGGGCTTTGCTTTATCTTCACTCTAAGGGGAAAAAAGTTGGTCTAATAAAACTGGATATTAACGTCTTAGACTTGTTGCTGGATAAGGTTGATTGGGAGAATATATCTAAGAAATTAGAGGGAGTAAATGAAATATTGACTATAACTCCAGAAGAATACCACTATTTACAACCTATAAAGAGATTTAAAATAATCGATATTATCCTCGTTGAAGAATTGATATTACCAGATACAGATATAGAGGGGGAAAATCTTCATATCCCATGTATGCTTGGAATAAAGACAAGAAAGAAAGAATTAAACAAATGCAGTCTGGCTTTCTTAGAGGAAATATCTGGTAAAACTGTTGAAAGTAAGTTACCAGCTAAATATACCTTATGCCCCATAACTGCTAGGAAACTTAATATAAAGACCCCACTAGACACAGTCTTTCCCACTCTAAACTTAGAGGCGTTAAAGAACATAATATCAAAACTCCACCAAGGAGTAGAGGACGGTGATTTGTTAATGGATGACTCAAAGTGGTACGAGGATATAGCTGAGGAGCTTTTCAAAAAAGTTGCTGACAAGATAATCTCAACTCAGCTCAATCGGTTAACCAAAGAAGAGTTATTGTTCCTTTACTTCTTTATGGATAAATTTGCCGAAATAAATGAGAAGGATAAAGAAGTTATTATAAAAGAGGTAAATAAAATTTTAGGCTCTAACTAAATAAAGTAAATGTCCTACTTCTGGCAAAATCAATTCTTTTGTTGCTAACCTAACAGCGTCTGGAGACCCTGGCAATAAGTAGACGACTTTTTTCCCAATTATCCCTGCGCTTGCTTTGGTTAAATACGCTGCAGCCCTCACCTTAGGGTCATCAAAACTGATATTTCTAAATACGTCAGAAAAACCTTCGATCTCTCTATCAAAAATAGGTCTTATGGTCTCTACAGTCTGGTCTGAAGGTGCATATCCAGTCCCTCCAGTGGAGATTATTACGTCCACCCTTGGATCGTCTAGTGCTTCCGCAAATGCTCTAAGTATCTTAACCTTGTCGTCAGGGACTAAGGAGTAGCCTACGACTGTGTAGCCGGCTTCAATAACTAATTGTTTTATAACATCACCAGACTCATCAACAACGGGTTCTTTTTTAGATAGTTTCTCGTATCTTGACGTGCTTACCGTTATTATGTAAAAGTTTATCTGTTTAGGGGCATGTTCTCTGTGTTTTTCGTGAGCATGAGTCATATAATCCTAACCTCCTTGGCTAAGTCTAAGTCAAGGTCGAGGAATTTATTTCTTTCGAGTAATATTCCGTCTACATACAGTCTTGTGCCTTCTTTAATTTCGGTGAATCTAGTCCTAAAAGAGGTCAGAGTTAGACCTTGTGTCGTTTCATAAATGACAGGGAGAGTATAAGATTTTTTCGCCTTAATGATCTCTATTATTCCCCTGAATTCTCTCTGTCTTATTACCAATCCAAAGTCTACACATTTTACAATCTTGAAAGTGTAAGGTGTGCCATTAAATATTCCCTCAAGTACTCTATCTCTTTTTAGGGTTTCAAAATCCCTTTTACTAAGCACTTCAACTTCCTCTTCATTTAAAGCATTTAGTGGGATCGTAACTCCTCTCCTTCTTAGTTCCAGTAGGGTGTAATAATGATCCGGATTGAATGAGAGAAAATCCATATCATTGTACTTATTAGCGTAGAGTAAGCTACCTGTTATTCCTACTGATCCGTTAAAATAGCTAAGAAATCTTTTAACATTTTCGGGTCTTTCTTTCTTAGGATCGAAGGGATCGAGGATGACACTTTCTTCTAAGGGAACTAGTGGAACTTCGAAACCGATCTCATCTAGGTATTTTAATAGATGCTGAAATTTCTGCTTAACGAGGACTAACGCTTCGTTTAACTTCTTGATTTTTCTACCCTTATACAATCGAGGAATAGCTACAGCATAACCATCAGGATGAAAACAGCCTTTAACTGCCCAAATCACGTTGTCATAAACGAGAAAATATCCCTCAGTAATCATCAGCTTTAAAGGAGTTCGTCCAGTCTTTAAATCTTGTGAAAATATTAATCATAGGAAGAGGAATAACTGGTAGCACATTATATTATCTATTCAGGGAAAAAGGACACCAAGTCTACGTAATAGAGTCGGGCTTTAGGAAATTTTATCCTACCCTGATTCATTCTTTATTACTTCGTGGGAAGGACATAGATTTAGCTTTAGATTCACTGGATTTCTATCGATCTCATAACGTACCTTTGTTTTCGTATCCCTCTTATACTATAGGGAAAATACCTTCAGAGGTATTCGACGATTGGTTAACCAGGGGCTTTGAAGTTAGAGAATTATACGTGGACTGGTTGAATACTTCAGCCATAGAGGGTAAGAAGACTGACAGACTTGTTGGTGTCAAAAACTTCGTAGACTCTGTCCCTTATTCTTATGGTAATGCATATGTGGACGCTAAGGGTAGGATTTTCATTAACAAGGAGAAAGATGTTAGTGGGAAATTTGACATCATAATATTATCTTCTGGTGCATGGAACTCGGTATCTACAAGTTTTAAACTTCCTCTTAAGAGCTACTATTGTTGGGCTTGGGCTGTTCTTACTCCAAGAAGAGAGTTAGATAAAGTATTCATATACGACTACGAACTCGGGTTTTATTCGAGACCGGTACTAGGAATCGGTTCCTTCCTTACCATAATAGGAGACGGCGATACCATTGAGTGTTCTCCTTTTACACCACAAGCTGGTGACAAAAGGGCCGTTGAAGCTGCGGGTAAAAGGTTAGGACCCCTTGTACCGTTCTACAAAGGGGAAGGTTACTGTGAGGGAACTCCAGATATGAGACCAGTTTACGGTCAACTCACCGATAAGATATATTACATAGGGGGCCTTAACGGATACGGAGCAGAGGTAGGTCCAGGCCTGGCGAGGCTCCTCTTCCGTTTCATTATAGAGGGGGAGGAAGACAAGGATTATTCCGCGTCCAGATTTAACGGAGTAACAGAATTTAAGATAAGTAAAGAGCCTCATGAATTCTAACTTCTATATATGTCAAGGTGTTTTTTTATTAACTCCTCATCCTTTAGTTCTTCTTCGTTTACTTCTAAATGGAGCCTTTGTCTTTCTTCACAGTCTTCACAGTCATATACTACCCACGCGTTTAAGAACTGCTCCCCGTAATAAAATTCCATAGCTCTCCAACCGTAGTTTTTTAAGAGTTCTTTAACTACTTTTAATCTCGTTGTAGGAAAAGCTACAAATTTCTTCATTTTGATGTAGTAGGGCTTCAGCGTCAACAAATAGTACCCGTTTACTAATACAGAAGTAGGAGTGTGAAACTCATCGAGATCACTAACTTTCACTAACTCTACTTTTCCCTTAGTATCTAGATAAACGGCTACGTTTCTGTAATCTTCAAACATGTCCCTTAGGTAATGCCAAGGAGGTGCAGGAGAGCCTAATATCCAGCTTAACATAATAACTCTTTATATACCCAGTGTGATAAATTTGATTCTAAATAATGATGATGTGACGGTTTACAGAGCTGATGAAGACCGCTTCCCTGACTGAGAGAGGGTTCGATATGAAAATGGATTACGTTAGGGACATTACCTCAGTTCAGAAGAAGGTAATTGATAAATATGGTACTCTTTATGGTCTTGACGATATTGTGAAGAAAATTATTGGTCTTCATAGGACTGGAGTGTTAAATATAAATCACTCCGTTTTAGAGATCATATTGGCCGCCCACCTCTTAAATCAAGGGTTTAAAGTTTATGCGGAAGTAGAAGTAGCGGGTGGTATAGTAGATATATATGCAATAAAGGGAATAGATATTTCAATTGAAGTCGAAACAGGTTACGTACCTCCTACCAACGCTATTTCAGCTGAGGAATTTCTTATGGGTAGATTAGCATTGAAAACAGCTAGGTATAGCAATGTTGGTCACGAGTTTTATATAGCCGTTCCTTCCTTTTACATACCCCCAATTCCAGAGCCACTATTAATCCCTCCAGAAGAAAGGAAGGAGGACGATATCAGGAAAGTAATGTTCTTAATAAGGAAATACAGTAAATCTCCTGATATAACTCTTGACGACGTTAAGACGAGTAAGATTAACGGTATAATAACTATAAACACTAAATCATTAGACGTAAAAGTGATTGATATAAAGAATTTCTCCACGTTAAAACACTTTTATAGCCAAGTATAAGAAGGCAAAGGATATAAAAGGCACTCCTATGTTATCGTCCAAAAAAGGCGCGATCTCAACTAGCGTAGCTATTACTCCAGATATTGCACCGTATATACCGAAAAAGTAATAACCCAGAGGAACACACACGATAGCCATTCCTACACTTCCCCAAAATCCCTTCACTCTCCTCTTGTACACGTAATTGCGGATAATTCCAGTTACACCGTCTCCGAAAGACATGTAATAAATTGGTAACAAGGGAATGAATACGTCTTTAGTTAACCAGTAGTCGTGATCGAGAAATTCCATAATCAAGAGTAATGTTCCGAAAGAGAAAGTATAGTAAACTTCGCCTCTATTTCCTTCATCCTGAAACCAGTTAAGGTAGTTTTTCTTCGCTCTGTGAAATATTAAGTATGCCATCAGAACGTAAGATGCTATAATAGGGACAAGTGGAGAGGTGAAAACAAAAGGTGCAAGTACGGCTACAACACCTCCTCCTAACATGTGTATTACTTTTCTAGCAACATAGGTCGTTGTAATTTTGCTAATGAGTTTTGATATGTAAAGAGTGACAGTTGCTACCCATATTGTTAATGCAATACCCCATTCAACGTCTCTTATCGTTAATAACATCAATAATGAAAGCTGTTACATTAAATTATAAGTTCAGCTATTCTTACTCGTGCAAGTCTTTTTGTATAAGAGGATTGGAGATTACCTATTACCTTCCCAAGAAGGAGATGTCATAGTAACAGTAAGTAACTTTCTTATCAAGGTTTACGATCGTAATAGCGGTTTAGAACTAAAAGATGTGAAGTTCAAGTTATTTGGAAACGAAATACCTCACCTGAATAAATTAAAAGAACTCGAGAAAGCTACGGGAATCGATGTTGACGAAAATTATGCCTTAGCTTTTCCTAATCCTAAGATAAGAATACTAAAACTGAATCAACTAGCCGGTTACGTATTTGAGGAACATGTATATTCCGTCTTATCCTCTTACTTTAACGTTAAGAGGTACAAAAACTCGGGAATTATGTCATTACCCAAACTGGGTTTAACATTCCATAATACACCGGACATGTTAGTTGAAGATAAAGTAGCGGTAGAAGCAAAGGTGGGACTTTACGAGTTAGAACAAATTAGGGACTACGAGAGAAGATATTCGAAAGGCGTTATAGTTTTCCCTTGGGCTGGCAAATGCAAGACCTCAAGGTGGGTTTGTTTTAACTACTTTTTAAAGGACTATGAGAGGGTAGTGAGGTATATAAGGAGTTTAATTAGTTAAGTAAATATCTACCTATGCTAATAGGTGAATTTTTAAATTCAGCAAGTAAAGAGAGGGTATGGAAATAGGTACGCCTCTTCTCGAAGGTGCAAAAAAACTCCTCTGGCTTGGCGGAGGAGAACTGGGTAAAGAAATGGTGATAGAAGCCCAGAGGATGGGTTTAGAGACCGTGGTAGTGGACAGATATGATATGGCACCTGCGATGCATGTGGCTCACAGAAAGTATGTAGTGAACATGTTAGATGGTAATGCAATAAGGAGTATAATTAAAAAAGAACATCCAGACGCTATAATTACTGAAATAGAGGCAATTAATACTGACGCATTGCTGGATCTAGAACAAGAGGGCTTTAGAGTAATTCCTAACGCTAGAGCCGTGAAGATCTGTATGAACAGACTAGACCTTAGAATGTTGGCTGCTGAGAAGGTAAAAGTGCCTACTACTGCTTATGCCTTTGCCGAGACGTCAGAGGAGGTTAAAAAAGCCTGTAAGGACATAGGCTATCCATGTATAATAAAACCTGAGATGAGCTCAAGCGGGCATGGTCATGAGGTAATATATAGTGAATCTGAAGTCGAGGAAAAGTTTAAGGAGGCATTGACCCATGCCAGAGGAAAAAGTAGTAAAGTTATAGTCGAGGAGTTCATAAACATTGATAGAGAGCTTACAGTACTTACATATAGGTACCCATTGATTGACGGAGGAGTTCAGACGAAGACTTTACCTCCGATAGAACATCAGAGACCTAAAGACGTATATTACTACGTTGAATCATGGCATCCCTCAACTGTTCCAGAGGACGTAGCAGCCAGAGCTAGAGAATATGCAATGAGAGTTGTTGACGAGCTAGGTGGTTTCGGTGTATTCGGTGTAGAGATACTTATTAGCGGTAATAGAGTTCTCTTCAGTGAAGTATCTCCGAGACCCCATGATACTGGGCTAGTGACGATGGCAAGCCTAGATATTAACGAGTTTCAAATCCACGTGAGAAGTGCAATAGGACTTCCAACTCCAGAGGTCAAGTTAGTAACACCTGCAGCAGCTCACGTTATTTTGGCTAATAATGAAAAGTGGGCCCCTAAATTCATTAATGTGGAGAAAGCTCTAGAAATTCCTGGTGTTCAAATAAGGCTCTTCGGAAAACCCTCTACTTACTATAAAAGGAGAATGGGCGTTGTCCTAGCTACTGGTAAGGATGTAAAGGAGGCTAAAGAGAAAGTTAGAAAGGCTTCGTCACTTATACTAGTATCATAATCCGTGAATTTTCTTTAATTTTTCTACTATCTCCTCTACTCTTTTCTTCGTGAATTCTGATGAGGCTAAGTAACAACAATCCTCAAGTTCCAAGAACTCCGTGAAGTCTAAATTTGCTAACTCCGCTGTAGATAATGCCCATATTTTTGCCGTTGACTCGTAATTATAACCTCCACCTCCGGTCATAACAATCTTAGCATTATAATTATGGGCAAGCTTGTGGAGAGTTCTAATCAAGTCTAAATAACCTTTGTTAGATAGTTTTAACTCAACTAAAGGATCAGTAAAGTGCGAGTCTCCCCCGTTCAGGATTACAATTAGATCCGGTTTAAACCCATTTAGCTTAGGTACAACAACTTGGTTGAATGCATATAAATACATATCGTCTGCAGTCCCGGGTGGTAGAGGAATATTCATAGTCAATCCTTTTGCATCTCCTTCTCCTATTTCGTCAACGTCTCCAGAACCGGGGAAGAAGCCCTTATGGTACATGTGAAGGGATATTTTAAGGACTTTAGGATCATTTGCAAGAAGTATCTGTGTCCCATCACCATGATGACCGTCTATATCTACTAGAGCTATTCTGTTGAATTTTTCCTCGGCTATTTTTATCCCTAAGGCTACATCATTAAATACACAAAATCCGGAAGCTGAAGTGTATTTCGCGTGGTGGAATCCTCCGCCTATGTTTATCGTGTGATCATATCTATCAAGTAATTTTACGGCGGTCACAGTACCACTAACCCTAACCAAAGCGGATTCAAATATACCTTTAAACGCCGGTGTATCACCGTCATCTAAATATCCTCTTCCTTCTTCACTCTTTTTCTTCACAAACTCAACATATTCCTTTGAGTGAACTTTGTACAACATTTCCTCGGGTATAATGTCCGGTTTTACGAGATCTATATAGTGAAATGCACCTCTTTCTTCAAGTATTTTTTTCGTCATTGATTCACGGAGTGATTTGAAAGGATGAATCCCGGGGAAAGAATAGTCCAAATAACGATCATCCCATACGAATGCCGTCTTGTGCATTACAATTATCTACGTTGAAAAACTATATAAGTGTAGAACTGGATTTTTCCATGATGAGTATAAAAGAATTAATCGAGGAACCGAAGGTAGTAGCAACTTACAACGATAGGATAAGGGAAATAGTAAGTAAGATGAGGGAAAATAATCAGTGGGTAGTACCCGTAATTAAAGAAAAAGAAGTCGTGGGGATTTTAAGTTATAATGATCTCCTAAGAAAAAGGATCAGTCCCGAGTCTAAAGTAATAAACCTTATGAGTCCTTTACTTTCGGTAAGCGAAAAAGACGATATTCAGAAAGTAGTGGCTAAGTTCTACACGGCTAAGGCTAGGGCTATTCCAGTTGTTGATGATAAGAAAAGATTAGTGGGTATAATCACTAGGGAGAGATTACTCTCATATTTCTTAGGTAGTGGTGACTTTGCGAAAGCAAGGGTTAGAGAATACATGAACTCACCAGTTATAACTGTTAATGCTGAAGATTCGGTAGCAAGAGCTAGATGGCTTATGAGTAATAACAACGTGACTAAGTTACCAGTAATGGAAGAAAAGAAAGTCTCTGGAATCATTTCCGCTAAGGATATTGTAGATAGGCTTTACAGTAGTGGGGGTAAGAAAAAATCCTCAATCCTCACAGAGGAAGAGAGGTTGATGGCATTACCCGTAAAGGAGATAATGAATTACCCAGTTATAACCGCAAAAGGTGACGATATTGTAGAAAAGGCTATAGAGACAATGTTGTCTAAGAAGATATCTGGAATGCCGGTTCTAGAAGGGGAATATTTAGTAGGTATGTTTAGTGGTATTGACGCAATAGCCATCATCGCTAAAAAGTATCAGATGGAGATACCTATTGAGGCAAGATTGACAAGTGAATTAAAACAAGGGAATATGAAAGCTCTCATAGATGGTATATTAGAGAGGTACCTTTCGAGACTAGAGAAACTCACGGACATTATAAACTTTAAAGTGACGTTTAAAGAGGAGTCCAAGAGTGAAGGTAAGAAGCTATATCAAGTAACAGCTAGAGCTGTAACAAAAGTAGGCGACTTCGTAACTAAGGACAGTGATTGGGATCCGGTAACTGCCGTAAGAAAAGCAGTTGAAAGGTTAGAAGAAAGAGTGCAGAAGGAATTAAGAAAAATGGAGACCACTAGAAGGAAACCAAAGGCAGAGGAGAGTTGAAATTTGCAATAGTTCAGCCTACTAGTACTTTCTCAGCAGTACAACTTACTGAGGAAGCACTGAAGGCGGGAGCAGAAATAGTGTTGTTGCCTGAGAAATGGACTAAGCACTTAGACGATGTACCTTTAGTGGATTTCCAACGACTTGCTAAAAAGTACACGTCTTATGTAATACCTGGAGCCGTAGAAGACGGTGTCTCAATTATTTCACCTGTCATAGACCCTAACGGTGAAGTAAAAGGAATAGCTAAAAAGATACATCTTTATGAAGACGAAAAAAACAGACTTTTTCC
>NZ_JBBHKR010000107.1:0-53058 GCF_037389425.1 Stygiolobus sp. CP850M | reverse complement strand
CTACCTGCAGGAATATATTGGTTTGCTTGCGGAGTACCGGGACACGCACTAGCTGGAATGTGGGGAACAATAATAGCATCAACCTCAGTAACAACACCATACGTAATAATAACAAGTTAAATATTTTCTTTTGATTTTTATTTTTTAATTTATTTTAATACTATCTACTATACCTCATAAAATCAATTATCCTTTTTCCATATTATAGATATAAAACTTCATTTTGTTAATTTTTTACTTTAAAATTTAATGATAATTAAAAATAAATACTAAGAAAAGCTTTTAAACTATTACTTGTAATTAATTTTTGACCCAAATTGGCAAATGAGCATAGAGATTGGGAGAAGATCTGGTTCTTCATCATGTTAGCTTTAGTTATTGCTTTTACTGGCTATAGCTATGTTTCTATAGCTAATGGAACTTCAGCCACTTATCGATACGGTCTACCGTTAGGTAGTGGTTTACCTAAACATCTGCCTAATGGAACTCTGGTAGTCTATATGCTAGCAGTCCAGTGGGCATTTATACCACAAAACGCTACAGAAATAATTTACGTTAACGGACATATGGAAAACATAAGTGTACCACAAGTTATAGGTTATGCACAAGGATATAATCCAGGCTTATCAGTGCCTTATATTAAGGCAATGCCAGGTCAGCCGATAGTAATAGTGTTATATAGTAACAACGTAGATCATGGCTTTTATATACAACTACCTCATGGTACACAAAACTTGAATATAGTCCCGGGTATTAACTCCTATGCGTTTTTTTACGCACCTAATACCCCTGGAAATTACACATTCCATTGTTCGGAATATTGTGGAGTAGGCCACCCATTAATGTATGGTTATATATGGGTTGGGTGATGTAAAATGGTAAAACTATATCCTAAAACGGGTTTGGGTTTAGGTTTAGTTTATGCAAGTGGAGCGATTGCATGGCTAATAGCTATGGGAATAGCAGCATTATGGTTCAGAACTATACTTTTAAACCCTAACCTACCACCCAAGACTGAAGCAGCCGTAGCTCCACTTTACTACTTCCTTGTGACTTTTCACGGGCAAGCTGCCATGATGATAATAGTTGAAGACCTCTCGTTCTCTATCTTTGCCTACGCATTGTATAAAAGCAACATGTCGATAATTCACAATAAGTTACTATACGCTCTATTCTGGTTGATAAACCTACCAATGATAGTGACTTTTGCTGGAGGTCCAATGACAAGTTGGTACATGTATCCACCTTTAGCATTACAGAGCGGAAGCTGGATGATCTTTCACTCATCTATATTGATTGGTTTAGCTTACTTCATGATGTTCATAAACGCAGTAGCTGTTTCCTTAACTGCTTTGGTTATGTTCATTGACGGATTAAAGACCAAGCCTAAAGAAGGTAAAATACCTATATTTGCAGCATATGCAATGATATTTGCAGGAGCGTTTATATTCTTAACGGAACCGGCACTAGCTGCTGCTGAGTTATGGTATGTACTATACTTTTGGGCTAACGTTCCGGTAAACCCGTTAACATGGGTAGTGTTATTCTGGTTCTGGGGGCATCCAGTAGTTTACTATGCACCGTTTACTGTATTCGGAGGGCTATATGCTCTAATACCACAATTTGCTGGAAGACCTCTATATAGTGATAAATGGGCTAGGTGGAACATATTATTGCTTTTCACTTTCGGAATGACAGTATGGGTTCATCATTTACAGACTTGGCCCTTACCAGTGTACATTAGAGCATTCATGACTTCTAGCACACTTATATTAGCTACTGGTTCAGGCTTAACAGTACTTAATTTAGGTTTAACAATTGCAACAGCCAAGAAGTATGACTACAAGAATCCCGTAGGATTCTCAGCTCTTATAGCCTTAATAGGATTTATTCTAGCAGGTTTACAAGCACTGATATTACCAATAAACCCGTTAGACGCATTAGTCCACAACACCTACTACATAGTAGGTCATTTCCACCTGATGATCTGGACAATTATTGTCGTGGGTTATGTGGCAATATTGTTAGACATGTTGCAAACTAAAATGGGGACGTTAATGCAATTATCGAGTATAGGCAAGGGAATGGTATTCGGAGGTCTAGGTCTATGGACTATAGGAGCACTCGGTGCTGGTTATGTTATGAGTATTGCAGGTTATGAAGGTTTAATCAGGAGGTATGTATCATATCAGCCGTACTTCCAGTCTTTCATGGATGTAATATCTTACTTTGGAATGATGATGGGAATAAGCTTCGCGATGTACGCTATACCAGTATTATTCACTTTACTAAGAGTGGGGACTAACGTATTCTGGGTAAGGAGCGAAGCACCATCAATGCCTACAGGGACTAACATAACAATGAATACTACAGATGATAGCTCTTCTTCTAAGACGGTAAACACAAAAACATTAAATAGTAGTGATAAAAACTTAGATTAATAAAAGTAAATTTTTTAAGGTATATCTCGTAATTTTTTATATGATTAAATTAAACCATAACGTTTCTAAAAAACCCTTAATTATCTCGTTAATATTCGTTTTAGCTTTTGTCAACCCTTATGTAGAACTCCTCCAGTTCACTAATCCTATTGCTTACATGCTAGACCACTACGCTCTGTATGTTGCAGGGCTAATTGCAGGTTATAAGTATTTTAGGGGCTCCTTCTGGGCTCTACTTATAGGTGCTATACCCGCTGGGTTCTGGCACATCCCGTTGTTCTTCGCTCTAGCCGCATCCTTTTGGCAATACCGGGTTTTGTGTGAAGTTACATTTTTTGTAGGAGGTCTTTTAGCCGGGTCTTACATACCTAATATGTCGCTGTCACAAAAGCTCGTGGGTTTGGCTGTATACATGCTATCTGACTCAATCTTAAGTATCTTTTTTGTCCTAGGTTATCCCCAATATTCCAATGTAGACTACCCGTTTTTGCAATGGAGTAATGATGAACTCCCACCGGTCGGAATAGCAATGTTTCTGGTAATGAACATAGTGTTAGTTTACAGTATATATAAACTCATGAGGAACATTCAACTGTTCTAAATACTTTTTATATATACTCGTCTTCTTTGCTTAAATAAATAAATACTCGTCGTATATTATAGTGAATATATAAGCTACAATTTATTTCCCACCACGTTATTTTTAAAATTTTTCAACAATCATGGTGACTACGTTAAACGCACAAAAACTGACACATATTTATAAGCTCAATCTACAAACTTAACAATATGATTTGTACAGTAACAGACTCTGACTTTCGTGTGAGAATATTCTCAAGGGGAGATTTACTAGTACTTTATGATGAGACTAAAGGCGAGATAGTGTTAAAGAAGAAAAACCCGGCTCTCGATTCGCCAATGAAAAGACCTGCAGTGGCTAAAGAGTGCATCAGGCTGGGTGCTGACAAAGTCCTAGCAGCTCATGGTTCCCTCTGTTTTCCAGCTTTTAGAATGCTTAAAAAAGCCCGGATAAAGATGTTGATAACTGACGACGGTAGTGAACTTAAAACTACTAATTATTGGAACGTTAACTGGAAAGAAGTAATGTATTCAAGCTTTCTGGCAATGACAGAGAGGATAAAAGGACATGACTAAGCATAGCTCAGAAAACTATATACTCTAGAGCGATTAGCCTTATGGCCTTGTGTAAGCTAGAAGGGAATAAGTTCTTTTTAATTTATACTTTAAAAAACGAGGGTAAAAATACGGGAAAAAAGTAACGAGTATATTGTAAGAGTTTTGGACTACTATTTCACATTGATAAAACAGCTCGACACCTTGTCTAATTAACCTTTACTTTCGAAGGTATTAACGGGATTAACACGGTTGATAAAACAGCTAAGACGAGAGCTATGTAAAACGTCGATATTAACGAGAAATTAAAACCTAATAACGCCGTGATTAACGCATTACCCGCAGCACCTCCCACAGTAACGCCTATCCCCCAGATGTATGAGTTAGCGACCGTGTAAAATGACTTGGGAAAAGTCTGAGATACGTACCCCAAAAGCACGGGGAAAGCACTAAAAGCGGCAAATGTAAAGACGCTGTACATCAACACGGAAGCTAACAAGTTATCAGACAGCAACAAAAAGCCGAGGAAGGACAACACTGACAGTATACTTGTTATCAGAAATGCAAACCTCCCTCCCTTCTTCTCAGTGACCCAACCGAAAACCGGTTGACCCAGAACAGAGCCTAGAAATCCCACCGTCAAGAAGATCCCCGCTAAGGTCTTTGAATGGTATATATAGTAAATAAATTCCCCTGTGAACGTGGTAGTCCCAGTTATGAACATGCTCCTAATAAATACCAATACACCAAGTATGATAAGGAATTTATAAAGTACTCTGTCTAGTTTTTCCGCCCTTTTTCTAATTTCTTCAAGGGATCTCTTTTTGTACTGTCTTAGACCGAGGTAGATTACCATTGTTGCTAAGACGAACACTACTGTCAGGGATAACAGACCTCCGATTTCTCCTATAGCTACAATTAGAAACGTAATTATCGATGGCATCAATGCCCTACCTATACTTCCGAAGGCTCCGTTAATACCTAGTGCTCTTCCGCTGCTCCTACCGAAAACCCTAGAAAGTATTGCACCACCGATCGGATGATAAAAAGCTTGTCCTATACCTAAGAGTACTGTTCCTATAACTATCAGCAAGGGTGTGAAAAAGCCTAATGCGAAAAGAAGTATTGACACACCCTCCATGAAGATCCCTAAGCTCATCAGCGGAGTGTCCAGGTCATGTTTATCGGCAAAGTCACCTATCAGAGGAGATAGTAAACCGGAAAGTAGAGTGTAAACAATCGATAAAGCCCCTAGGAATACCAGACTAACGTGATCTTGGGTAGAATAGTAGACTGTAACACTTTCACGTTACTTTTAAATACTTCTAGTTACTTTTAATTACTGTGGAGAGGTATCTAACACCTAGTGAAGTTGCTGAAATATTCGGCATGAGTAGGAGTGGTGTTATTAAGTGGATTAGGGAAGGGAAGATAAAGGCTGTTGAGGTTAACGGTAGGTGGAGAATACCTTACAGCGAAATTGAAAGATTACTATCTGGCGGTGGAAGGGTTAAACAAGTAGCGATTTACGCTCGAGTTTCACCAACACAAAAGGACTACCTAGAGAGGCAATTGGACGCATTAAGAGAATGGGTTAGGAAAACTCTCGGAGAAGTGAGTGCAATAGAAGTTAAGGACATAAGTTCCGGGTTGAAAGAGGACAGAGAAGGTTTAAAGAAATTAATAGAATTAGCCAAGAGGAGGCAAATTGACACAGTTGTAGTAGCTTACAAGGACAGGCTAACACGTTTCGGCTTCGAATACCTCGTAGAGTTGTTCAAAGCATATGGCGTAAACGTTATTGTGGCTTTCCAAGATGAAAAGGATTACGTGCAAGAGCTAGTGGAGGACTTTGTAGAAATCGTCAAGTCATTCGCCCCAAGAATTTACGGCCAAGAGTATGAGAAGGTGATAAAATGTGTTGAAGACGTTGAAAAGGACGGTTAAACTAGAGAGCGACTTCTTGAACGAGTGGAAATATCGAGTTCTCAGAGAGGTTGAGGAATACCAGAGGAAGTTCGTTAATGAAATGATTGAGGTAATCCTATCAGAGGCCTTACAGACCACTAGGAAGAAGTTACACGAGAGGTTTTACAGTGACTATAAGGAGAAGTACCCCTTCCTACCCTCAAGGGTTATTGAAGGTGCTTATATCGTTGCTGGTAGGATTGTTAAGAGTTTTAGGGAGAGGAGGAAGAAAGGGTTAACGAGGAAGGATAAACCAGAGTATAAGAGGGTTATGATCACTATTCCTAACATGGTTAATTGGAAGTTTAACAAGGTTTCTGTCAGCGTTTTAACTCACAAGGGTTGGGTCGAGATACCCCTCAAGTTCACCAAGCAATTTGTCCACTACATATATGAAGGTTGGAGGGTTTCGCAAGAGCTTAAGCTGAGGTTAGTTGGTAGGAAAGTCTTAGTTTGGTTGACTTTCGAGAAGGAGGTTGAAGTTGAGTCCAAGGAGGGTAATTATATTTCTATTGACGTTAATGAGAACAACGTCACTTTAGCGACTTTTGAAAATTTTAAACTCAAGGAGTTGAGGAGATATGAAACTGGATTAGGGAGGATTGTGGTTAATTATTCCTTGAGAAGGGAAGAGATTACTAAGGGACACTCAACTAAGGACCAACTAGTTAAGAAGAAGTTGAGGAAATTAAGGGAAAGGGAGAGGAAAACTGACGTTTTGAGGAAGACTGTTAAGAGAGTCGTGGAATTAGCTAGGGATTTAAGGGCTAAGGTTATTGTTGGTAAGTTCTCCTCAAGGTCTAAGGAGAAGATGGAGAGCAATAAAAATGATAAGCTTAGGCATAGGATTCACCAGTGGAGTGTTGTTAAATTTGTGGATATGTTGAAAACTCAAGCGATAGACGTTGATGAGGTTTCTGAGTCCTACACTTCCTCTATCAACCCGTTTAACGGTGAGAAGTTGAGGAAGGGTAAGCAAGTAGTTGAGAAGGTTATCAGGGTTTTTAACCCCTACCTGATGACGGGCACTGCTCACGAGGGTGGGGGGATTAAGGTTTTCAAGGTGAACGCTAGGTACTTGGAGAGTGGTGAGGTTCTTTTGGAGAGGGATTCTATTGCTCCTCTTAACTTGGTAAGAAAGGTGGATGGGAGGGTATTGGTGTTTCCCTCGACTAGCCCCAATGAGTTAAGGGTGACTGTGTATGATCCCTTAAGAGGGGTGCCCGTGGCGGAATTAAAAGTAATTAAAAGTAAGGAAAAGTTACGCCATGGGTAAACACTATTAACAAAGGGAAGATCAGGAAAGTACCGTCGTTCATGAAGTGAGCTAATGAAGTTATGGCAAGTGCCCTGAAATCGTTGGGTTCCATAAAAATAGTTCGAATTCGAACAATTTAAGTGTATCTAAATATCATTCGCTCTTAACCTTACTCAACAAGCTGTAATAAATATAACCGCCAGCTATCTGCAAGACCCCTCCTACTATCTCGGGTAGAGGTAACCAAATATCCATCAGAATACCGCTTGCACCGCTACTCAACTGAGCTACACGTGTTGAAACGCCTTGAATGCTAGTCGCAGCACCGTAGTCCTCCGCTGAGATTCCCCTAACGTTTATTGCAGTTCTATTTGGCGCCCCTATTCCAGCGTTAAAACCCCTTACAGCATAAAACACAGCTGCCATGATAAAAAAAGGTGATAAAGCCATTGCTATGAGGAATACGCCGTTTAGTAACCTCGTTATTGAGGCTACAAATAACGTGTTTCCCCTTACTTTTGAAGCTAGGGCGGAACCCAAAGAGGTCAGTAAATACGAGATCGTGAAAACCAGACCGATCTGGGATTCCGTAACATGGTAAGCCAACTTAAACCATAGGGGAAGCAAGGGGACGGCTAACCCTATCCCAGCCCCGGTTACCGTGTTTGACGCTATGACCCGTAAGATGTAAGAGAAGCTCTTCTTTCCCATGATCTTTGTGGTCTTTTTGGGTCTTTTGGCCTCCTTAACTATGGCAATACTTATTACTGAAATCGCCATTAATACTGCAGCTACAGCGAAGAGCGTTCTGTACTCTTCTACCGCCGGTTTATGGATGAGGGGTTGGAGGGAGAGCAATAAACTACCTATGACGCTCGCACTACTCGCACCTGAACTTAAGTAACCGAGTTTTTTAACCCTTTCTTTTTCGTCCCTCCAATTTGAAGCTACTAATGCGGATATCCCGGGGGACCAGAGACCTCTTAGACCACCGCTAGCCCCTCCGCCTATACCGGTAATGATCAAGAGTGGTATAACGAGGTTTATGTTGGAGGTAAAGCTAAGTGCGGTTATGCCGAATAAGGGGAGCATGTCACCTATTATTAACGACTTTTTATACCCGTATCTGTCCCCTAATAAGCCTAAACCCAGTGAGAGAAGGGAATAGAAAGCGATCACTCCAAACACTATTAATCCGACGTTGATTACGGAAAGCCCGAGTAATGAAAGGTAGAGAGGAATAGAAAGGCTGACGTAGACTAGTGCAATACTCCTAGCGACCCTTGATATGAAGAGAAATAAAAAAGATCTATCGACCATGATTTATCGAGTCTTTTCGGGACTAAAAAGTTTAATTTAGAACAAATTTATGTATATGGCTGTCACTGAAGGTTTATGAGAGAAGAGTATATTATCCTAAAACTGAGGAATAAAACTGCCACATTAGTAATATTTAAAAACCCTTTTAAGTCTCTATTATTTACGATATTTTCTCTACTTTTTTCGTTTATTTTTACCTTTATATTTCACATACGTTTTTGATAAGTTGCTTAATGAGGGAGTAAAAATCTCTTTACTATTTGAATAAATTGAAATTTACTAATGGATTTATAAATCATGTGACATATTAATTAATATGGAGTCACAAAACGGAGACATATTCGATGCAATATCTCATGAAATCAGGAGAAAAATAATCCAACTGTTAGCTGAAAAACCAAAGACTTTTTCCGAGTTACAAAAGGATTTAGGGTTAGACAGTCCGGCACTGGCTTTTCACATTAGAAAACTTAACGGTCTCATATCTAAAAACAACCAAGGGTATTATGAGTTAACACCCTTAGGGGTTAAGGCTTTAAACATGATCAGGCAAATACATAATGAAGCCCCCACTCAAGCTAACAGTAATGAAGAAGATGAAGAGGAAAAAGGTGCATTTTTGCTTACCCCTGGACTTTCTAGTTTGTTTAAGAGTATACAATCAATAGCTGAATTACCTTCTAAACTAGACGAAATTTTCGCTAGGGGTTTCGGCTGGCATAAAATGTTCGAAGTATATAACGGTCCTCTATCTCTAAAGCCTGACTTAACTGTGAGTATTAATGGAGGTAAGGTCACTATATATCAAGGTGACCCACACGCCGTAATCAAATGTGTAGACGAAGACGGATTTCACATGAAAGATATAGGAAACGAATTAAGGATAGAGATCGATGGATGTTACGCAGTGATACATTATCCGTCATTGAACTCATTGAAAGGAGAAGTTAATGGAGGAGCTATTACGCTAAAGAACTCGATTGCAAATATTTCGATTGAGATAGACGGAGGAGTTTTTCGCGCAGACGTGGAAAACGTGGTAAACTCTAAAATCCAAATAAATGGAGGAGTTGCTAACTCTAAATTACGTTATGCCGGAGAAGGTACCTTATATGCTGAGGTAGACGGAGGGACGATAAATCTGGATTTAGAAATACCTTCTAACATAGGAATAATTTTCAATAAGAACGTAAACGGCGGATTAGTGAAAGGGGGCAAAAACATGGTTAAGGAGAAGAATGTGATCGCTAACATAGAAGTTGACGGGGGAATTGTATCTGTTAATACTAGAGTATACTAATAGATTATGGTAACACTGATACTGTAAGAACAGATGAATAATTAAAAGAGATATGAAGCGATTATCTATAGAAGATATAGACAATACAATAGATAGTGTAGTAATAATAGGCAAAAACACAGTATTAAGGTTAAATAAACGTGAAGCAAAGAGGTTACTAAAAAATACTAAACGATCCTCCAACAAACAAAGTTAACATAAATTACAGCTATCTGACAAGAATAGGTCTAGTTAAAATTAATCTTATAATAATGCGGGGGGTGGGACTTGAACCCACGCAGGCCTACGCCATCGGGGTTCTCACTTATGGGGTCCTGAGCCCGACCCCTTTGACCTTGCTCGGGCACCCCCGCACACCACATATTATACGTTTATGGTAAATAAAGTTTTAACAAGTCCCAAAGCTCTTTACCTTAAACTTATCTCTTGGTCTCACTTTTTATTTCCCAGTTTCTATTAAATCTACACTTCAACACTCTATTCAGATCCCTCAAGTTGACCGTAAGGAGAGCTACAGAGCCTAAAGGTAGGATATAATAGACCAGTATATAATAAGTCGGGGAAGCAAGAATCGGTAGAACTGAAAATACAGCCCCTATTCCAGCAGCAACAGTGACTATTATCAAAGTAGGTAAGGAGAGGCAACAAGATGTCCCAGAAATTATTCCAACTGTAGGTAAGACTACAAGTGTTATACTTTTCTTCTTAGCCTTTACAGCTTTCCACAACTCCAATACTCTTTCAACGTTGGCTCCTAGTAGTAAGGAGAGGATTAAACCTAAAAAGATCGTATAGGGAATAGCATCTGATACGAAACCGTAAAGGTAAAAAGTGAAGCCTATAGCCTCAGTCTCGTACTCGACAAAGTAGGGAAGAGGAGGAGGAACAGCTGCTCCGAAATAAACAGTCACATAGGGCAAATATTCTACACCGCCAAATAATGCTTCATAAAAGGCTCCGTAAAGAAGTACATGAAATGTCATATAAATGGATGCAGAAATCCAATAGGCCCTGCCTTTTTTAATCTCTCCCCACACCATATTGAAGAACCTCTTAGGTATCATAAGCCAAACTGCTGACCAGAACGTTATAGCTGATAGCATACCACCTATTCTCACGTAGTGAAAAGCTAAGAGATAAAACACGAAGGAAGATACTAGAAGGATTATGATAATACTTAGCCTTGTTGCAAGATTCATAAAAAATATATATCTTCGTACAATTTAAACTGAATAGTAGTAGTTGACGACGAAACCAGTAAAAAACCGATTGAAACGTTAAATTTTAAGGTTAACTTCTTATCATTCGTTAGTTGGCAATCAGATCTTCATATAAAGGCGGAAGAAGAATCCCCCATCTCAATAGCTTTGATAAGAGGGAAATATTTCGTTTAGCGGAAGGGCTATTACCCAGCCGTAACTATTCGCTAAGAACATTGTATTTCCGGCGATTACTGGGTTCACTATTCCGAACCTTCCTCCTACTTGGTAAGTTGCCAATATTTGTCCACTATGCGGGTTTAATACGTAAATGTCTCCTCCTGCTGCTACCCACAATAATCCGTGGTAGTAAGTCGGGCTACCTCTAGGACCTCCGGGCAACTTAGGAGGTATTCCTAAATCTGGTAGTCTGGTTTCCCAAAGTATTTTATCAGTAAACAGGTTTACCGCTGCTACACTACCTAAAGATGGTATTCCTACGTAGACAGTGTCATTTATTATTATCGGAATTCCACCCTTAAATGCTGGAGGAGTATATCCTCTACCTAAGTTAGTAGCCCATAGAACCTTTCCGTTAGTTGCATTTATTGCTAACAACATCGTGTCCACAGTCCCGTTAGGCTCAGCGTTTGCAACAGTGCTCTGGACTACGATACCATATTGTTGTGATACTGCTACGGGTACGTCACCCATACCGGTATTATATGGTTTATTGGGTGAAGGCAGAGTCGCGTTCCACATCGTAGCACCGGTTAGTCCGTTTACAGCAATTATTAATCCGTAGGGAGCTCCTAAGGAAGTGAACCCACCTATGAATACCGGTGTACCGTTAGGTAGTACGTAGTAATTCACACTACTCATACTAGCGAATAGTCCCTTGAAATCATCCATCCATATGACTTGTCCAGTACTAGCGTTAACACCTACGAAACAACCTCCACCCGTAGTATATGCTAATATACCATTATATACTGCAGGAGCTGGCATCGCTTCACCCATTGTAAACCTCATCCATAATAATACTCCGTCAGAAGCGTTAAAGGCATATATAGCTCCATAACCCATACCTCTATGGATTAAATCGTACTGACCTTTTTCGTAGTGAACAAAATTAGCAAAGTTAAAGCCCACATCACCTACAGTAACGAATATTATACCGTTCCACACTATGGGGTTATTCATAGCATAACTTGCTAACCCGGTAGCATACCATATTACGTTCCCGGTAACAGGATTTACTGCAAATATACTCCCTGGTACACTGTCCATCTCTACAAATAATTCGTTATCTGCTAGTGATACCCCTAAAGGTTGTCCGACCATTTGTGTTAACATCACTAAGGCTGTCTTAACCCCCATCACACTCGCTCCCGGTAGTTTAGAGGGAGGAGTAGATAGAGGTATTGAAACACCTCCTGCTAATTGAGCAGCAGGTAATTCCCAAGAGACGCCAGTTATTAGCGCGGTACATGTCGTAGTGACAACAGCGTTGTGATCTTGCTGTGAATTAGTTACTGGCCACGTTGAGGGTAGCCCCATATTTGAGTCGGAAGCGTTTTCTGGATAGTAAATCACTTTAATAGTGTAAGGGAAATAAGTCCCGTTATAGCACGTGTACTCCCTAGTTATGACTATCGGGGAGGAGGGTATTAGTGGTGGCTGTCCACTTAGTATCGATACTGCAGCTACTAAGCTCAAAATTAGACTTAGTATTAAAAATACCAAGAAGATTTTCTTACCCAACATTTTTTGTCATTACAATTATTAATTGAAATTAATATAAGCTTTGCACATTTTTAAATAATTACTCAAGTTTTCATGAAAAATATATTATTTGCATAGATGTAAAAACGTTATTTACAGTGGTTTGCAATGAACTCAACGGCCCTCTTTATTGAGTCAATGTAATTTTCTATCTTCATAAACCCATGACCTTCTCCTTCATATATCTTGTACTCAACTTGCCTACCCAGCTTCTTCAACTCCTCAACAACCTGAATTGTTTCTTCAGCTGGACATCTGGGATCGTTTTGGCCAGCCAACAGCATTAATGGTGCCTTTATTCTATCAACGAAAAAGATCGGTGACCTATCCCTAAGTAAAGCCTCATCGTTACCGATCTTTATTTCATCGTATTGTTTCAATACCTCCCTCTCGAACTGTTTCTCAGTGAACCAGTTGACGAACGGTACTACAGCCACTGCAGAACACCATAAGTCAGGGTATTTAGTCACGGCCATCATTGTTAAATATCCGCCGTAACTAGCACCAGTAACTGCTACCTTCTTCACGTTTAGTACTTTAACCGCATTAATAACGTCGCGTAGGTCTCCTCCTCCTAGATCCTTGTCGTTCATGTGATTGAACTTCCTACCATAACCGGTGCTCCCCCTATAATCAGGACAGATCACCTTGAACCCCTTCTTCACCAGGAATTGTATTTCAGGGTTAAAGTTGTCAATACATTGGAAGTCCGGGCCCCCGTGTATGTAAACTACTCCCTTGTCCTCATTTCCCCTACTGTATAATAACGCGTGGATTTTAATACCATCAGAGTCATAAGTTACTGATGTAGGGCTCACGAATTCATCCTTGACTCCGTTCATTGAGTCGGTAAGCCTCTGGCTCAATTTACCTTCAATTACGTACAAGTCTGTAGCCCTAGAATGTTTTGACATCAGGTAATACACAGAATTCTTTACAACCTTCAGGTCGTGGATATAACCACCTTTTTCAAGATGTATGTTAGGGACTTGTAATAACTCACTCTTACCGTCCTTTATTAAAGTGTATAACACCTTTTCGTTATAAACTACAGCCTCATTAATGTCATAATCCGAGACGTTAATTATACTGGAAATCTCGTCCTTTTTGATATCATAGGAATATAACCCAAAAGTACCATTATGATTTGAGAGGAATATAAACTTGTCCTTATTTAAGAAGCAGTTTTCCGACGGGACTATTTGTTCGCTCTCGTCAAAGGATAACTCCTTTATTACATTTCCAGTGAAGTCGGAGACATAAATATTGTCATCATATATTCCTTGAGAATAGACTATCAGCTCTCCATTAGTACAATAACCACCTACAGGCTCTTCTCCCTTGCTTATATTTTCGATCTTCTTACCGTCGTACAAATAGAGGTGTAAAGTCTTCCCGTCCCTATTAGAAATGAAGAGGATTCCGTAAATGGTGACCATAGGAGAGGAATTATCGTATTTGTCGACTAAGAGAGGTTTTGGCTTCTCCCATCCCTTCTCCCACTCATAAATTCCCCTCCTCTCTCCACCCTCGGGATCTATAGTTATCAGGAGTCTGTCATTATCAGCCCAAACTACTTCTTCTGGAAATCCGAAGGTGTTTACTTTGTTGTCACCGTAGATGTATACTTCTGGCTTATTCTCCCTAATAATCAGTGCAATTTGACTGTCTTTTCCTTCTACATCATAATCTAGAACTGGTTTTATCTTAGTTAAATACTCGTATTCCACGAGTTTGTGATTTATGTAAAAATCAATATTTAACCTTATTCTATTAAAATAAATCGTTAGATTGAACGTTAGGTTTAACGATCCTGATCAATATTGCCACAAAACTTCATGTAACTTCACACGCTATGTTAATAAGTTAACACTAAATAACTGTAGGACAAAATTATCTCATGAATGTTAAAGAAATCAAAATGAGATTCGTAAAATCTTTCATTATCAATTTAGATAACGGTGACCAAGTAATAGTGGACAGCGGTTTACCTAACTCTGCTCAGAAGATACTTGCGGAAGTTAATAAGGATCGTGTTAAATATGTAATTTTTACTCATTCTCACATAGACCATATAGGCAGTGCCTATGAACTTAAGAACGCATTACGGAACGCACAGTTCTGCATTCACAAGGAAGGAGTAAAGAATCTTAGAGGAGAGGAGATTAGGAAACCAGTAGTACACTCCTTCACCTACAAACTCCTAATTGGCGCTTTTTCGTCCTTTACAAAGAAAAACTTCAGGGGAATTGAACCGGACTGCGAGTTAACTGAAGAGGAATTAGATGGTCTCCAGATTTTATACACGCCAGGTCATACGTCGGACTCAATCTCTATTTACATACCATCTGATAACTCAATAATTGTTGGGGATATGTTACAAGGGACTAGGAACGGGCTTAGAATGCCCGTAATACATGAGAATATAGAAGAGCTTTTGAAGAGTATACAGAGGATAAAAGAGCTTAAACCAAGAGTAGTTTATGTCTCTCACGGAGAGAATGGAAATAATATTTTAGTGTAAACAATTTGGTAGAAATATAGTCCCGCCGCGGGGACTTGAACCCCGGACCACCCGGTACCAGCTAATCCACCTACAGCCGGGCGCTCTAGAACCGGGCTGAGCTACGGCGGGTCTCTTACATCTGTCCCGACATTATAATTATAGTGCGAGAACGATTTATAAGTTTTTTTTCAATTAACGACGTTTGAGCTAGTAAGTGTAAACATGATGTCTTAAGTATAATTAATTCTATATAGACCTTCGCAATAATTTGATACTTTTTCATTAATAAAACTTTGGAATTATACTGAAATGAGATACCATAAGTGTCCTAACTACGAAAGAGTAACGGAAGTCTATTATTTAACGAAATATATCTATGTAATCTGTATAGCGAGTTATAAAGTTAGGATATAATTACAGAAAGGAGAGTTTTAAAGACACCTAAAATATGAACAAAATTTAACGTCAGTTAAGCGAGTCAGCTACTAAGATAATACTTGAGACTCTAAGTGAGTGATTAACGTAGTGAGATAAAAACCAAAGTAGCCACGATGATATTAAAGTTTATACATGTATACATATAATCTGATTTTCTCCCTAAAACAAGGAAGCTTTTAATCTTTTGAAAACATAAAGTTCGCTATATCGTAAGTCTATATTGATAATCAACTATCAATATGAAGTTACGGCAAGATAGCTAATTATTTAAAATTAACTAAACAAAAAAGCGTAGAATAATAATAATGTTATAGATAATAAAAATATAAAAGAAAAAAGTCATTATTACTTAACTTAATTCTGCTTTGAAGGGCTCTGAACTTCTATCTCGAAGTCCTGTGCCGTTATTACTGAGATAGGTTTCCAGCCTGCTAGTCTGGCTATTAATGAACCAACAACTGTGGTTATTAAGTTCAATGACAACGCTATTAATGCTATATAAATCGGACCCATAGGGGTATTAAAGAACGAGCTCACTAGTGGCCCGAAGTGGTTTACATAGAGGGTTAAATAAATTCCGCTAGCCATTCCTACTATCCAACCTGCTAGTGTTGAATTACCCTCTAACTTGTCGGTATATAGAGCGATGAATACAGCCGGTAATGTTTGGGAAACAAGTATTCCGCCTAAAAGTTGAAGCTGAATCGCATAGGTAGGAGGAACTACAAATACGAAAGCTAACGCAACAAACTTGAACACTGTAGACAAGATCTTTGCTAACCTAGCCTCACTCGAGGGAGATAGCTTTGTAAACTCACCTATTACGTTTCTCGTTAGCAAGTTAGCCACACCTATAGCCATGATCGCTGCTGGCACTAACCCACCGATGAATATAGCTAAGAAAGCTAAACCTACAAACCAATCAGGCATTGAAGCAGCTATCAAAGCGGGAACTGTTAACGAACCATTCTTAGTAGTTATTACAAGGTTTAACGCGCTCGGTACTAAATATATTAAAATGCCAAATAGAGTGATTAAAGCTAAGCCGATTCCGTATATAGGCAATAACGATGTGCTCAACTTCAGCTTCTCTCTACTCTCAGATGATAAGGAACCGTTTATAGCGTGAGGATATAAGTATAAGGCTAGAGCACTTCCTAAAGCTAAGGAAAAGTAAGCAGCGTAAAGTTGAGAGGGAAGCACTGTATAACCGAGAGCCGACTTTAACGCCACAACATTGTGTATACCGCTCTTAGGATTAGATAAGTAAGACTGTGCAGCACTTAGAGCTGCTCCGTAACCTCCGTGTATGAGCGGTATATACACAGCTACTGTAATTACAGTGATCCACACTAAGATGTCCTTGAATATACCAGATAAAGCAGCTCCCCTTAGCCCACTAGTTATTGTAAACGCAGCTAGGACTATGAATGCTAGTAGTAAAGCTAGTTCTGTTACACTTAAGCCCGCAATCGTTGCATGCGGTGATATTCCTAACCCTACCAACAATACAGCTAGAACAGCCTCCATTCCTACGATCTGCAACGCGATATATGGCAACTCAGCTACTGCTCCAGTTAATGCCACGGCCATTGCTAAGGGCTTATTATTAAACCTATCCTTCACGAAATCAGCCGCTGTAACATAACCCTTATTTTTAGCAACTATCCAGAGTCTCGGCATTGTTAGCAGTGCTACTCCGAATCCCCAAGCTACATATGGTACAGCGAACCAATATATCGCTCCTTTTGCTAAAAATGCCGATGGTACAGCTATAAACGTATAAGCTGTGAATAAATCAGCGCCTAGCAGGAACCAGACTATTAACCAGCCTAGCCTTCTTCCTCCTAGTCCCCATTCATCGAGTTTTGATAAATCTCCTTTCCTCCACTTAGCACCATAAAAACCTAGAAATGTGAAAAATGCAAAAAGTACGACGAAAGTGGCTAGGGTTAAACCATCAACGTGCAAGCCCATTGCCATTTTCCGTCACCTATTTTTGAAGATTAGACTTACGGCTACGAACATTATAGATGAAACTATTAGTAGTATTATCTGGTAGAAATAGAAGATAGTTAGACCACCTACTGTCTCTGTTGCACTATTAAATACTGGATAAATAGAATATATTATTATGTCTATTAATAGAACAATTAGGGTCACCACGTAAAATATTTTATCGTTTACAGCCATGCTTGATCAATAAACATTCTATCAACTTATTTAAAAAGCTTATATCCTTAAAACAAGGGTTTTTCTATCATATTAATGTTATAATATCAAAAGTCGAAAACTACTTTAATTTGGTAATTTAATATCATATTATTGTGAAGTTAAAAACAAAGAGAGCGGAAGAAATAATAGTTCCACCTTTGCCTGAATACTCTTACGTGTGTAACGGCGAAATAGTTAGTACCGAGTGTAAGGGGTCAACAATTTTTCGTGATCCAGATTTTATCACTATACAGCCTCAAGACGTTCTGTATTCTTTTAGCTTATCCTCAATCGTCTCATTAAAAGCCAGAGGGAGAAAATTTCGAAGGTGGAGCCACTACCTCAACAGCTATAATATCCAATTGGAAGGAGCAGACACTTCATTCCTTCTCTCATCAAACGGCTTTATCACAATTTACGTTGATGGCTTAGATTTTTGTGGGATCAGCGGGGATGTTGTATATAAAGAATATAAGGTAATCACGACAAAGAAGGATTATGATCAAAAGCTCGAAGAGATGTTAAGAGTAAAACCCCATTTGGCTATAACTGAGTTACGTGAGCTATGGATATCCATAACCGGTTATAAAGTGATATATATTGATAGTACAATTAGGAAGGAGTTGGAGAGAGTAGTTGGTGTAACTAGAATAGAATGTAATAGGATTGAAGAACGCGGTTGTACAACAATCTGTGAAAAGAGATAAAGTATATCAGCCACCTTCACTTCGTCATTACTCCGTACTCGGCAAACTCATCATTTTCCTAGGGATCATCACAATTCAGTCCCTACACCGTTCCTCATAAATAATTCAGTATGTAAAAAATTTGGAACCTTGTTAAATTAAAAGTTGATGAATAGATATTAACGTTAATATAATCACGTAAGATCCTACGTAAGATACCACTCCTGATATTAAGTTTAGATAAATCCTTAATATTGTATTAAATTTTCCAGAAACTAAGTTGGCAACTACTACCCCTACTACGATCGGCAGGACGTACTCGTCTATAGGGTTGAACCACCAGGAAGGTCCTTGTAGGAAGGCGTAAAAATCCAGAAAAGTAAATAGAAAGAAGCTAACTAATCCGCTCAATATCCCTAGTATTACCACATACCAAGCTTTCATTAGTCTTCACCACTAGTCTTGTAAGTAATCCTATATAATCTTTGTGACAAGAAAATTATATATCCTGTTGATAGAATAGTTCACAAGGACATTTGTTCGGGCTTTCTCAATGAGTGGGAGTATTATCAGCCATATCCTATTTTAACCTTTAGAGTTACACTACGGGAAACACAAATTTTACTCCTAGACTCATTTTGGATTCTTACTCAACCAAGGAAAATATTATTTATATCACATATAGATAAAATTTATTATAACCGACTTGTACTAAAACGTATGAAAGGTCTAAGCGGTAAAATAATAGGACTAATAGTTATCGTACTAAATAATAGTAGTTACATTAGGACTACATTTAGTTACGAACCACTTCGCGTCAACGGTTGCTTCCTTTAACTATAACACCAGTAACATCGACATCTAACATTACGTTGAGTGTGGTCACTTTTAGCGAACAATCAGTTAACTTCATACAGTATGTAAGATTTTTAATCGAGTTACTCTAACTTTACATGAAAAGAGCCTCCTCGCATGAGTAAAGAAGTCTTTAAGAGTAAAAACACTCCGTCGTCAGAAAGTGAAAAGATACGAGCTAACATCCCATACCTAAAATATTTAAGTTATAACTTATTAGTTCTAGTTCGGAATAGTCAGATAAATCTAATTCTCAGTTTGATTTTCCGTATTTTATTATAAATGAACTACCCTAAAACAGTAACATATAATTCACATTTTTTATCTTCTACTGTATTAATTAAAAAGGATCCAGCTGATCCATGAGTATGAGTTTTTTATTTAAATTCCCTAATGTAAGGCTCAGGGGGAATTTTTAATTACAAACCTTTCTATTCTTTCTGATTCTTATCTCCTTAGCTTATTTAAAAAAGTAATAATTTCTATTATTTTACACGTTAGAAATGGCCGTGATGATGGTGGTGATGGAAGGGTTCGGCGTACATATCTTCTTCTAGTTCGTCTTTCATGTTCTTTTTCAATTCTTCTAGGTGATCTAATACGTCATTTAAAGTCTTATACTCCGTAGGAATGTACTTTATTCTACCATAAGACATCATATACGAACCGGGGCATAAGAACTGTTTGCCAACTACTATTGCATCTGGCTCAAGGCTTAGAATAGCGTCCATCGTCATCTCCTTGCTTCCAACACCAGGATTCTCGTACTGTTCAACTTCCTTCTTCTCCTCGTTTATAATTCCTATTATTTCAGCTTCATCTAAGGGTTTTAAATTATAGTCTTTATCATATGTTACAGCTATTTTCATTTCACTTACTATCCAATTACGGGGATAATAAATTCGCATTAAATAAAGGTTTGCAATTATTCGTTATCAAACTATTTTAAGCAAGAAATAAGATAGTTCTCATGGAAGGCAAGACCCACGTTAAGATAGTGTATTGTAGACCATGTGGCTATCTGGATAGAGCATTAGATCTAGCAAGAGACGTTCTAAGCTATTTTGAAAATACAATCGTTGAGCTAGAGCAAGGTAGTAACGGAATATTTGATATTTATTTGAACGGAAATTTGATCTTCTCCCGCTATAAGGAAAGGAGGTTCCCACAAAACGAGGAAATCCTTAAGGAGATAGGAAAGCTTAAGACGTCGACATGAATTAAGATAAAAAGTACAAATGAAGAGAAGAAATAGGGAGAAAAATTAAAAAAAGAGAAAAAATTAAAAAAAATTAAAATTTTCTAGGAGGCTTGTCTCGATACTCTATGGGCAATACCTATCTTCTCTAGTTCGGTCTTAACTAGGTTAAATCCTTTAATTACGCCGTTAGATACTATATCATAATCTCCACTAAACGTCATGACTAACGAATTAGTAACCTCACCCAAACTTACACTCTCACCATAACTTACCCTACCTTTCACTAAAGTTAACACCACATTTACTAACCACACAGTAGTTGCTATGTCAGCAATTGTAGAACCTATCGTAGCTAATATCTGCCCGTCTATGAACGCTGGGGAAAGAGGATAAACTTCTTCTTTCCTTATTAGCCCTGATATACCAAGCTCAGAGAATCCAACTATAAGCATTATTGTACCTATTAAGTAGCCCCAGAAGTGTATCCACGCCATCTTGGCCGAATACCAAGACCTCTGTGTCATCATCGGTAACATTAAGTATAGAGCAGCAAATCCAGCAGGAACTATTGAGAACAATATCATCGCATGGAAATGAGATACTACGTAATAGCCCTCATGAGATATTGCGTTAAATGAAATAACTGAATTGGATATTCCCATAACACCTCCATATATTGAACCAGCGAAAGACAACACTGTCCAAGCTGCTAGCAGGTTCCACTTAATATTAGCTCCTTTTACAGTAGCAAACAAGTTAAAGAATGTCATCATTGAAGGCACTACAATACCCTCTGTCAACACCTCTACCAACACTTTTACTTCGGGAGGTAAATTAACCATGTATAGGTGGTGTATCCCTAGCGGACCGGTGGAGAATATTAAGTATAGTACTGCAGATACCCTTGCCAACTTTTCACTGTATAGTGGTTTACCCGCAAGGGTCGGTATCAGTAAGTACAAGGAAGCTACAGCTGGGAACCATGCAATATAGACTATTCCGTGCCATAATGTCACAAAGGATATCTGGTCAGCAATTACGTTGTAACCTACTAACTTGTAAAACGCTAGTAAGTCCCATAATGAAGTTACTACTTCACCAGAATAGCTCTCTAACATTAATATTGCTACTACTAAACCGAACACCAGAAATATAGGTAATTTTTCATTCCTACCCTTTGAAGCAAGGTAGAAGTGATATACATACCAACCCGTCATTAAATATATTCCAGCGTCCATTAAAAGCCATGCTATGTACCAGAAGGGAGATACTACGTATAGGGAGTATCCAGGGATTCCTATTGGTGCAAGGTAGTACCAACCAGTAGCACTAAAATAGTTGTCAAAACCTTGTTGTTGAGTTATAATAATAGGGCCTTCGAAGAACATGAAAGAGATGTTGAATAATACGAAGCCTAGGTTAAACACCCACTTAGCTCTCGGCTGGATTAGCAACATCCTAAATGTGAAGTAAATGAATACTGCAAGAATTAGTTGTTGAGCAAACCCGAACAAGTCCCTGATTGCGTGAAGTGTTACAGACGCGTACCATTCCTGAGGAGTTAGAGGTAAGAACTGAGCTACCCCCCAAGCAAACTCTTGAACTCTAACCATAAAGGCGTCTATAATCCCTAGAATACCCCATATGACGCTTAGTACTATCATTCCCATTGTAACTCTCGTAACCCACTCCTTATCTAATTGGAATAATGCCTTTACTAAATCAGCCAGTTTTCCCATAACGAAGTTAAATCCCAAATATCCTCCAATTACAGCTCCTCTAATAAGCCCCCTCAAAAAGTCTCCTGCGCTCATTTTAATCTACCTCACATTTTTTATTTAATCTGATATAAACGTAGTTTTATAAAAGATATATATGTATTTCAAATCTTTTTAAAATAATACTTAAATATGGTGAAAAAATATCGATAAAATAAAGTAATTTTTCTAACAAAATAGATCAGAGAAAGTATTTATTTCTCTAGCATAGGTATAATCAGGGATGAATACCTTAACAACTGAGGTATTAAAAGATTATGCTAAAATAACCTTCAACACTGGCGGAAAATACAACGTAGTGAATAAGGAATTTATGTACGACGTGATCGATACATTAAGGAAGTTAGACAGTGATAAGGACGTAAGGTTTATAGTGCTAACTGGAGCAAACAAGAACTTTGGAGCTGGAGCTGATATAAAGGAGCTAAAGTTGGCAAATGAGAACAGAGAATATGCAACGAATTTTTTCTCTACAATGTTCGAAATGTATAGAACCATTATAAATCTCAACAAACCAGTAATCTCGATCGTAGAAGGAATAGCTTACGGTGCGTCAATGGAAATACTTCTCGTTTCGGACATCGTGATTGCCTCTCCTTATGCTAGATTTGCGGCACCTGGGGCTAAGATAGGAGTATTCCCACCAGTCCTTGTGACTATAGGTAAAGATGTTATAGGAATTAATAATGTGATCAGGATTGCCCTTTTGGGAGAAGAACTAAGTGCTGAGGAAGCAAAACAGATAGGGCTAGTCCACTTCGTAAGTGATAACTTGGAAGGTGAAATACAGAAAGTTATGGATAAACTCAGACTTATGGCTCCTTCGTCTCTAATGAGTATGAGAAGACTTATTTTCAAAAAGTATGAAAGTGAGTTAGAGTCAGCTTTCAAACTTCTCATAGATCAAGTTTTAACTAAAGACGCAACTAACGGGATCTTAGCGTTTTTGACAAAGACGAAGGCTCCTTGGGTTCTACAATAAGATTATAAAGTGTTTTTACTTTTTTCGTCAGTTTATCTTATACCTCTCTGAGCCTTAACAACCTAGAACCAATTCCCAAGAATACTACGGTAAGGATGAATATCACTCCTAAATACACCGGGTTAGGAAGTTCACCGAGGACTAATGTTGCTCTGACCACATCGTTTAGCAATGATACTGGCTGGTACTCGGCAAACACCTTCAGAAATGACGGAAATATAGAGGGAGAGAAGAAAGCGTTACTGATGAACATTAAAGGTAAAACTAGGAAATTGGCAACTATGTTAGACAAGAACACTTTCTCCTTGGGTGTTAAACCAAGAATCGCTGCACCTAAACCTGAAAACATAAGAGTCCCTAATACTAGACCTGCTAAAAACGGAAGTCCTAGATCTGGCAAAAAACCCATTAACGCACCTACTACTAAGGTAGCGATAGAAGAGAGAATTGTGATTACTACCTCGTAGATCATCAAAGCCAAGACCCATTCATAATCCTTTATTGGCGATGAGGCTAACCTCTCTACAAGCCTATCTCTATAATATCCACTACCAACACCGGTTACCCCAAACAGACCATTAGATAGGGTTATTACTCCGACTACACCTGAAATCTCATAAGCTACTGGAGTAGCTCTCGTAATAGTTTCTTGAGCTGTAAATGGTGTTTGCTCATGTAAGTAATACAAAGACAGATATGACTTCAATAAGGGAATATAGTTACTTGTCAGTTGGCTGTAATATATTACTTTAGAAGTAGAGTTAACAAAAATTGCGTTATACAACGTGACGTAATTGGGATTACCTCCAACATAAGCAATAAATAGTTTACTCTGATTGAGGTATGAAGCTATTTCCCCACTATTATTTCCGGCAACATAAACCATTATATGGAGTTGAAAAGCTTGACCGAGTAATGAGAAAATGAAGGCGAGTATTAATGGAAATACTATTACAAAGCCCAGGGTAACTCTACTTCTCAAATTGTCTTTAATGATCGCAACTGCAGTAGGGATAACGTTCCTCATTGATCAACACCCTCTAGTTGTCTCATAAGCTCTAAGTAAGCTTCCTCTAAACTTTCCTTTTTGAACTCATTTACGAGTTCGCTTGGAGTTGACAACTTAACGATCTCACCCTTATAGATTACAGCTACACGGTCTGAGAGCTTTTCCGCCTCGTCTAAGTAATGAGTTGCCAAAAAAACTGTGATCCTCTTGTCCTTCAAAGACTTCACAACCTCCCAAATGTTCCTCCTAGACTTGGGATCTAGACCAACTGTAGGTTCGTCTAAATAGACTATCTTTGGATTACCGACTATTCCACAAGCTATCGCTACCCTTCTCTTGAGTCCTCCAGATAACTCCCTAAACTTTTTATCCTGATGTTCTTTTAACCCCAACTCCTCAATCACGTCGTCCACAGTGTCAACTTTGTAAAGCTTTGCGAAATACTGGATATTCTCTCTTACAGTCAATTCGGAGAAACCCTGAAACTCCTGAGGTACTACACTTACGATCTCTCTTATCTTCTTACAGTCCTTCGGAACTTCATAACCTGCTACAGTAACTTTTCCCTTAGTTGGTTTAAGGATGCAGGACAAGATCTTTATGGTTGTTGTCTTCCCTGCACCGTTGGGTCCTAAAAAGGAGAAGACCTCGCCTTCTTTCACTCGTAGCGATATCCCTCTTAATGCCTCTACTCTGTTCTTGTAAACCTTCCATAAGTCCTCGATGACTATGATGTCCATAAATATCATTGTCGTTTATTTACTATTATGCGTTTCGGAAAAATTCCAATTAACACATTTTTAAACAAAATTCCTCATGAGGACTGCGTAGTTTGTCCAAGTATAGGTGAAGACGACGCTTACGTAGATGTAGAAGGCAAATATTTGGTAATCCATTCGGACCCTATAACCGAGGCAGGAAAGAATGCCGGTTTTTTATCAGTAGTTGTTGCGTGTAACGATGTTAATATGAAGGGAGTACGTTGTAGGTGGGTAACCACGGTTCTATTGTTGAAAAGTGAGGACTCACTTGACAACGTAATTGAGGGGATAAACGAAGCTTGTAAACTACT
The DNA here is from genome assembly GCF_037389425.1 of Stygiolobus sp. CP850M. Lineage (NCBI taxonomy): Archaea > Thermoproteati > Thermoproteota > Thermoprotei > Sulfolobales > Sulfolobaceae > Stygiolobus > Stygiolobus sp. CP850M. The sequence continues at coordinate 27,912 of NZ_JBBHKR010000107.1, read as the reverse complement.
CGGATGTAATGTAGTAGGCGGTCATACGGAAGTAACTCAAGGTGTGAACAGAGATATCGTTGTAACTACTGCCTTCTCCTTCTCAGATAAGATAATGAAGTTATCCGACGCTAAAGAGGGAGATTACGTATTGGTTTTCGGAACGGCGGGAATAGAGGGGACTTGGATTCTCGCTAATGAATTCGAAGAGGAGCTTTTGAAAAAGGGGGTAAGAGCGGAGGTCATAAAAAGATCTAAAGGATACAAGTACAAGATCCCAGTACAAGACATTGCATTAAAGGTAAAGGACTACGCTATAGCGATGCATGATGCTACGGAAGGCGGTGTTTACCAAGCCTTGCTTGAGGTAGCCAAAGCCTCAAACCTAACTCTCGAGGTAAAGTCTGAAATTCCGGTGTCGGAAGAAACGGCAGAAATAGTAAGAGCGTTGAATATTAACCCGTATCAACTCATTTCTTCAGGTTGCTTCATTACGGTTGCTAAGAGTCCCGATGTTAAAAAACTGGAGAGTATTGGAGGTAAGGTAATAGGTGTACTTAAAAAAGGAGAGCCGAAGCTAATTATTAACGGTAAAAGTTATACCGAAGACTTCGAAGAGGAGTTGGTTAGAATTGAAAGCTATTATAATGGCGGGAGGTAAAGGAACTAGGTTCACCCCTTTAAAACCACTAGTGGAGGTTTGTGGCTTACCCTCTTATTATCGCGTTTATCAAGTAGCTAGGATGTTTGCAGAAGAAGTCTTCTTAGCAATTACTAACTCTTCTCCTTTAATTTTCTCTGCATTGTCTAAAATAATAACAGAGGGACGAGGTTATGAAATGGATGTATATGAAGCTGTTAAGAAGGTAGGTATCCCGACTTTAGTCTTTCCAGCTGATACCCCTATTATACCTATTGACGCTGTTGAGATCCTCATCAGTTCATGCGAAGCGGATATTTGCTCCTTGAAGAACCACGGGGATTACGTAGGGATAAGCTTGTGGAGGGGGTTTAACACGAGTAATTATCAAGACGTAGAGTACTCCTCTTCAAAGATTTATAATGTGAACACGTATGAGGATTACGTTAGAGTGAATTATTTATGCAGGATAGGAGTATAATGTTCAATGAGTTACGAGAAACCACCTAGAATTTTAATTATATATCATGTAAGGGGGATACTCGCAATCGTCTACATTTTTTTCGCCTTTTTAATGCTGATAGTCACTATTGGTTATTTCACATTCCTCTTTAAGAGTATTGGTTTAAACGACGTGTATAGCTTTCTCTTAGCTTTCAGTTTCTCATTTCTCAGTTTTGCCTTCAGCCCGGTTAATATAGTCTTAAAGGAGATAGATAGGGAGGCATTGATGCCCAGTGTTGACGTAATTTATGTTTTTGGCATTCCTTTGTACGTACCAAGACTTTCATACGAAATAAGGAAAACTTTAGTTGCGATAAACGTTGGGGGAGCAATCGTACCTGTAATAATATCCTCTATCTTATTGATTTTCACTGCTGAACTTTCCTATTTTATCCCTCTTCTGATTATGGTTAACACGTTAATAGTAGTTCTAGTTTCTCATCGCTTTTCGAAAGTAATGCCCGGTGTAGGAGTCGTAATGAACCCTTTGATTGCGCCAGTCACTTCATCATTCGTGAGCTTGATCTTCTTCTTTAGTACACCACTTTTCGTTCCTATTTCCGCCTACATAAGTAGTGTTTTAGGAACACTCATCGGAGCCGACTTACTTAACATGAATAAGATCATTAAGGCAAGTCCACAGATAGTGAGCATTGGAGGTATGGGGACGTTCGACGGCATTTTTTTGTCCGGTGTATTTTCAATAATGATTGGGGAATTTCTTCTGGCACTAGTCAGGTGACATTTTTTCCTTTCACGACTTTAATTTTATAAGGTGTTATCACGTAAATATATCTCGATTAGGGATGAGTCTTTGACAAGTACTTGATAAGTAGACAAGAATTAAAGGTTCTAATCAGAGAATTAAAGAAATGGAGTGCACCAGCAACAGTCCTACTCTCCTTATACATACCTCCGGGCAGACCTGTACCAGATGTTCTTAATCTATTGAGACAAGAAGCGTCTATAGCACAGAACATTAAGTTAAAGCGAACGAGAGACGCTGTAACTTCAGCTATACAGTCCGCTATTGATAGGTTAACCCAAATCAATAAAGTCCCAGATAACGGTTTAGTATTGTTCTGCGGTGAAAACTTCGACACAAATGATTTCAAATGTTTCATGTTCTCACCACCAGAAAAAGTACCCATATTCTTCTATCGTACTGATAAGTCTTTCCATACGGAATTCTTGGAGGACATGGTAGAGGAGTCAGACGTATATGGGTTAATAATAGTTGAGAGGGACTATGCGACGATAGGTGTACTGAAAGGTACCAGAATTCAAGTCTTAGAGGAGTTTGAGGGTTTCGTTCCAGGGAAGCACATGATGGGTGGTCAGTCACAGCGAAGAATTGACAGAATCATCGAGGAAATGTACGCTAACTTCCTTAAAGAGGTAGGAGAGAAAGTAAATGCGTTCTTCATACCGTTCGTCGAAAACAAAAAGATGAAAGGGATATTAATAGGGGGTCCCGGGTACGCTAAAAAGGACTTTTACGAAGGGGACTATATGGATTACAGGCTGAAGAAGCTAGTATTACAACCATTGTTTGATGTACCAGATCAAGGTGATGCAGGACTTAAGGAGTTAGTAATGAAAGCTCAGGATTTACTGAAGAACCAGAAGTACATTCAAGTGGAGAACTTACTTGAAGAGATAAAATACCACCTTGCTAAGGATGACGGGCTTGTGATTTACGGAATTAGTGATATAAGAAAAGCGTTACAGATGGGTGCGATAGACTCGCTAGTTGTGTATGATGAGCCTGGCTCGGAGCTGGAGAAACTGGCACAAGAAGCGGAGAACTACGGTGCGAAAGTGTACGTGATAGGAGATGAACTTCCTGACGGGGAATGGGTAAAGAAGACTTTCGGAGGAGCTATAGGTAAGCTAAGGTATAAGGTATACTAGGATAATAATTAACTCACTTTTTAGCAAATTATATTTTTATCGTATGCTAAGATAAGAGATCTCTTCTTTTCATTTCTTGAAGTATTTTCTGTAATGGAACAGGTGGTTTTACACCATAACTTTCTAAAAACTTCTTCTCTAGCTCCTCAGTTTTAACCCCCTCATTCATTAGTTTTCTTACAAGGTTTATTTCGTCCTCCCAGTAGTTCCAAGGATACATAAACCATGTCCAGTCCTCCACTATTGAAGCTACATAATCTGGCTTAACCTTAGCTACTGGCTTAATGTATTGCATTGTAGCTGTCTTGGTCACTGCAGGAGAGAAATTCTCAGATACGTATTTCTTCGCTAACTCAACACTGTCACCGGTATCAGTTATATCGTCCACAATCAAAGTCTTCTTACCACTTAAGTCCAGCCTATACGCGTACTTAACCTTAGCCTGAGGAGTGTGTGAAGCGGTTTCCACCCAATGTTCTACCTTTATGGACAACACATCCATAACTCCTAATACATCGGCAACTATTCTTGCTGGTACCAAACCTCCCCTTGCTATTGCTATTATTACGTCGGGTTGATATTTATCCTCTTTAATTATTTCCGCGAGTCTTGTTGACCACTCTACAACTTCATCCCATGTTACTACCTTAACGGGTATCTTAGGCAATTCAACACTCCCATGACATCTATATCTAAACCTTTATCAAGTTTATGGTTTATACTTTTTATATCTGAACGTAAAAAACTCTTTGATGATTGAACTAAAAGATAAGACAACAATCGGGATAATAGGGGGTTCTGGAGTATACGATCCGAAAATACTCACAAACGTGAAGGAGATAAAGGTCTATACACCTTACGGTCAACCCAGCGACAACATAATTCTCGGTGAGTTAGAGGGGAAGAAAGTAGCCTTTTTACCCAGACACGGAAGAGGACATAAAATCCCTCCTCATAAGATAAATTACAGAGCTAACATATGGGCGTTAAAAGAGTTGGGGGTTAAGTGGGTAATTTCTGTCTCAGCTGTTGGGAGCTTAAGGCTCGATTATAAGCCTGGCGACTTCGTAATCCCTGACCAGTTCATAGACATGACAAGAGGTAGAGAATATACATTCTTTGACGGTCCCGTAGTCGCTCACGTATCGATGGCAGACCCATTTTGTAACCACCTCAGAAGGATAATAATAGAGTCAGCGAGGGATTTGGGAATAACTACTCACCCTTCCGGCACCTACATATGTATAGAGGGTCCTAGGTTCTCGACAGGAGCAGAAAGTAAGGTCTGGAAGGAAGTCTTCAAGGCTGATATAATAGGGATGACTTTGGTTCCAGAAGTTAACTTAGCTTGCGAGGCACAGATGTGTTACGCGACTATAGCAATGGTTACGGACTACGACGTTTTCGCGGATATACCAGTTACGGCTGAGGAGGTTACTAAAGTCATGTCCGAGAACACTGAAAAGGCCAGAAAGCTCCTATACGAAGTTATCAGGAGGTTACCAGAGAAACCTAATGACGGAGAGTGTAGTTGTTGCAATTCCCTAAAGACCGCTTTAGTCTGAACCTCTTCTCGATTCCTTTTTTATCCACAATTGGCCCGGATTTCACTATAGTGTACAACAGAAAGAGTGAATTGGAAGCGTTCACTCTTTACAGAGCCCTTTCACAACTGTCGGAGAAAGTTGTGAGGCTCGTTAATTTATACGACTTCTTATTCTCGGAGAAGCCTTACGCTGACGTTAATAACGTAATTGCGTTTCTACACGACAAAAACGACGTCATCCCTTTTTTGGACTCCATGTGGTCTCTAGGAGGAAAAGGATATCTGATAACGTGTAACGTAGACATGAAGAAGGAGAAAGGTAAAGGTGATGTGGAAATCTTGAGTAAAGAAGGAGAGTTATGTGAAATAGAGACGTCTTTATCTCTCCTCAAGGAAATCTCGTCCATAAACAAAAACAAGAGGAGTGAGGAAATATTAAAGGAGCTTAGCTCCCTTAACACATTAGAGGAATGGTTGAAAGAAAAAGTTAAGGAAGTAGATTTCAACGGTTTAATTGTTCTCTCCCCGCTTCTTTTACCCGCACGCAATTTAATGCAGAAATACCTTAATACTGAAATAAAGAGCCACGAGGATTTTCTTGGTTCTAGCAATACATATACATTTATAACTACTGGAGCCGATGTTTTAACGGTCAGGCGTATGGAATTCGAACTTAGGGCTAAAGGAAAGAACGTGAGGGAGATTATCTTTGACGTTGACCCTTTACTTGCACCAGTTTATTTATCAATTTTAACATATTTATTTAAGCAACCTGCGAGAGTGTTATGAAGTGGATTTTCTAACTTATTGGCGACGTACTAAAGAGATCGTTGATAAGCTCATTGAAGATTACTTATCAGATATAAAGGACTGGGAGTTATTGGAAGTGAGTAAATACATTCTGAAGGACGGTAAGAGGTTCAGGGCAACGCTTACCATGTTCTTCACTGAAGCTTTAGGAGGGGAACAGTCGAATTCATATAAAGCTGCTTTAGCCTCTGAGATCCTTCACTCATCTTCTCTAGCCTTAGATGACATTGTTGATTACGACCTTACAAGGAGAGGAGTGGAGGCGGCTTGGGCAGTTTACACAAACAGAAGGGTAATATTCATTACCAACTTTCTTATTCCCTCCGCATTGAACATTATCTCGAGTTACGGGGAGAGGGCATTAAAGTTAAGTATTGACCTCTGGAGGGACACTGCTATAGGTGCATTAAAGGACATTTTCGGTACTCCTGTAGATTATATGAAGACTATAGAGTATAAGACTGCGAGTCTCTTTAAACTGTCTACAATGCTGTCTGCTTTTGCAGCGAAAAGAGAAGAGGTGGTGGATATTATGATAGAATTGGGAAAAGAACTGGGAATAGCTTACCAGCTCATAGACGATTACATAGACGTGTATAAATACGAAAAAGGAGAGTTGAAGGTATTGGTAGGGAGTGCAAAACAGCTTTATGACTTGAAAGGTGCAGATTACAAGGAATATGTTAAGGCCGAATATACTAGTGCTGTATCTAACTATTTATCGTTGGTGAGAAAAATAGACGTAAGACAAGAGTTTAGGGAAGCTGTAATATCTATTCCCGACTTCCTTACAGCGGGTTTACTTAACGAGGCGGGTATTAATAAACTATAAAAACGACTCATATGAGGAAAAGATTGGTGATAACTTATTAAAATTGCAGTAATCCACGAGTCTCAAAAGGTCACTGAGGCTTCTAAGCAACTACTTCTAGAAATAAAGAATAATGGTCATATTGCAATATATTTAAGGATTTCACAGATAAATCCGGTCATTACGACTAATGGTGTAGAATTTACATATGGAGGAAAGACATTAATGATAGACGGAGGAGTCGTAAGGAACTTAGGTTTCATATCCTCCACTGAACAACTTATCAAAAGATTCGACACTCTGAAAGCTATGGAAAACAACGGTGTAACGTTAATTAATAGGCCTGAATCCATGTTCATCGCTAGAGATAAGTTTAGCAGCTTAGTAAAGCTAAAAAGTGCAGGGATCCCCATACCTGAGACCGCATTAGTGGAGAGTCCCTTTGAAGCTATGAGACTTGCAGAGCGATGGAAAGAGGTGGTAATAAAACCCTTGGTGGGAAGCCTTGGTCTCGGAGCAGTAAGAGTTACAGACCCAGATATAGCGTTCAGGATAGCTAAATCAATTTTGTCTGTAAATCAACCTGTGTACATACAGAAATACGTGAGAAAGCCGGAAAGAGACATAAGAGTCTTCGTGGTTGGAGATAGAATAATAGGCAGTATATACAGGATAAACAAAACCTCTTGGAAGACCAATGTTGCTCAAGGGGCTTTAACACAAGTTATCCTACCGGACAAATACCTTGAGGAGATAGCATTGAAGTCCACAACCGTCTTGGGACTTGATTACGCTGGTCTCGACATAGTCGAGGATTTAGATGGTGGTTATAAAGTGCTTGAGGTAAACGCGGCTCCGCTCTGGAAGGGATTTTATCAAGCGACTAACGTAAACCCTGCAAAATATATTATCCAGCACCTGATTCAGAAAATTAAGAAATGAGGACTAAAAAACCGGCTGAAAATGTGATGACGAGCTCTCGCACCGATCAGTCTAAAATTACACTTCTCAATTCCTTAATAGTCCGTAAGACGAACATTGTATATGTTGAAGTTACTCCGTCCATATTTCCTATCATATCGAGAACCTTTGCTAACTCCTCCCTCGTTTTAACTCTCACCTTTAATAACGCGTAAAATTCACCGGTTACATCATAAACCTCCAAAACCTCTTTGAACTCGGAGATCCTCTTCAAGATTCCCTCATATTTTTTGGGATCAGCTTTAATCATAACGAAAGCTACCACGTTATAACCTATCACTTCAGGGTCTATATCTACGTAAAACCCCTTTATGACCCCGTTCTCTCTCAGTCTCTTCATCCTCATGTGTATTGTAGATTCACTTAAATTCAGCATTTTAGCTATCTTAGAAAACGGAGTCCTCGCATCTTCCTGAAGTATCTTTATTATCTTTTTATCTATATCATCGAGAATATAGGTCATAATAGTGACCTCCCAAACAACTTAATTAAATCGGACATGCCAAAGTCTCCTATAGCTATTCTATATACAAGGTCTGGGTCACTTTTAGTTATTAGCTTAGAAAGTAGACCAATACTTATGATTTTCTTCTTGACACTATCTATTATTTTAGCCTGGGCTTGAATCGTGAAGTATAGTTTTGAGGCTTTGAACTCCTTAACGAAATCCTTATCCTCTAAAAGCGAATCAGCGTAAATTTTGGAGCTCAGTATGGAAGGTCTTATACCCTCTCCAGTGAGAGGATATACAGTACCTAAAGCTTCTCCGACATAAGTCTTCTCGTTAAGCCTCAACTCATCTATACCATAATCCGAGACCCTAGCCCCGTGAAAAGTAAATACTTTACCCTTCACTAATTTAGATAATCTTTCCTTTAGAAAACTAACATCGGCATAACCTCCTATCCCTATCTTACTACCTTTATCATCGGGGAATATCCACGCATATCCTAACAAATCGCTGTAGAAGTAAAACTCAACTATCTCTGGGTCTATCTTGTAGTCCGTAATATATTGAATTGCCGGTACCGTATGATCCTTAGGTAGTTCATAGTGACCGTTAGAAATTACTACCTTATCCGCGTTAATCTTCTCACCGTTAACCAAATAGTACTCCTCTTTACCCCCTTCTCTCTTCCTGATGACTTTCGAATTAAACTTAACGTTGAGCCTTTCGGCAAGATGTTTCAGAAACAAGGGTTTATTTATAATATAACCGAGAGTTTGTTTTCCCCTTATGTCGTGTATAAGCTTATCGTTCAAATAAATCCTGAAGCCTTTGATCTCGCTAATTATACTATCTTTCGTGATCGGGAGTAAGGACTCAACCCCGCTCATAAGACCCCAAGCACAAGGTTTTTTTCCGACATCGTCTAACGCTTCATAAACAGTAGCGTTATATTTCGTACCTTTCAAAAACCAGGCTAAAGATAGTCCAGCAGGCCCTGCACCTACTATCGCTACTTTCATTTCACCCACTTCTCCTAAAGTATAAAAATACCAGAATAGCTACCACTAAAGTTCCTGAATATAAAATTATTAGTGGGTAAAATGAACTCAAAAACCTTCCGATCACAGAACCTATTATCAGTACCAGAAGAAAAGGTACGTAACCGTTGCTGAAGTAAAGTAAGTCCTTACTAATCATAGAGGGTAATATGTTTTTCAGCAAAAGGAGGAATTGGACTATGAATGGTATTATGAATATTAGACCAGTCTCCGCAAAAAGTTTCGGTTTTGAATAGGCTGAGAAGAATATCCCTAACGTTACACCTACGGCGAATACACCGGAGAAGTACGTCCCTACTACCTTCCCCTTAAGTGTTTCCCAAGTACGGTTAGAGTACATAATATAAAGAACTATAATGAGACCTATTGCTGAAGCTACTAAGAACGCTGGATAATTTAAAACATATGCTGGCACTGTGGGAAGTATAAGCAATATTACCGAAAGTAACACCGTAGTCCTCGTCTCCAATTTGGTTCAAAAAGAATAATGAATACGAGTTATAAAATTCTAATGCTAACCCTTTCTGAGAAAATAAAAAATAGTTAAAATACATATTAGTAATAACGGGTTTAAGATTGAAGATCCTAGTGATGGGTAACATAAGGTTTCCAGAACCGCACGTCGAAAGCACATTATCTTCGATAATCAAAAAAGAAGAACCAGAGACTATTGTACTTGACGGGGATACTACTCAGTGCTACTGGGACTACGAGTGTCCAAGAGTTATTGACGTCCTATATGTTATAAGGAGTATAGCCCCTTGGGCTCAGATAGTCTATATTCAAGGAGATATGGATCCTCATGCATTGAAATGTATAATGGCAGAACCTAGATATAGGGAGGAAATTATAGGTACTACAATGTACATAGCGGAGGTCTCCTCGGTTAAATACTACATACTACACGGGCATCAAGGTGACGTAGATCAGCTCAGAAGGAACGTAGGAGCAGGTCCTTGGGATTGGATAATAATTGCACAACAGAAAAGGCTTGAGATAGATAAGCTGGCAAGAGTTATATACGTAGGTGGTATCACTAGGGAGTACCCGCCGGAAGCTAGAGGGTACTTAGTCATTACTGATTCTTCTCATTTCCTACGCCAAATTAAGAGCTGACCCCGAACCTCGTTCTTTTTATCATTTCGTAAATCTTAACGTCGTAATAACCTTCCTCCACGTCATATTCATCTCCCTCACTCCAAACGTTGTAGGAATTAATCCAGACAGCGTCTTTTTCACCCTTAGTGAATATTATTTCAGCCCCTAACTTCCTTAGTTTCCTAGTAATCTCCTCAATTTTCTCGTCAAATTTTCGGTATATTACTTGTGCTATCACAATATAATATTGTAGTGTTTACAATAAATGAGATATTAGAAAATACTCGGTATTTCCTCAAACCAGCGAAAAACACTAATACTTTACAACAAGAGCAAAAATAGATGAAAGCATTACTAGTCCTTGTAGCAATGAAAGATGAGAACTTAGAGAAAACCTTTAGAAAGATCTTTGCAGACGTGAGGTCAAGCGGGGCTAAAAAAGTGCTTATTAACGTAATATCACAACAACCTTTCCATAAGGTCGTGGATTACATAAGGGAGCCAATGTTAGACAATATAGACATAGGATACGAACTTTTCTTATGGAAAAGGGAAGATATGTCTAAAGTCGTAGAGGAAAATAGCAAAAAAGAGATTGATGGAGTCCTCTTATACTGTGATAACGAAAACAGGAGTTTGATAGAGAAATTATTCTCTCAATTACCTAACAATATTCGCGTAAACTTACTTAAGGATAACTGCAGAAACCCTAGTGTATAGATAAGTAGAAAATAGTTTTAAAGCCTACTAATTGAGTAAGAGAAATAGCGTGAATAGTTTGAAGGAATTAAAATATGATGTGTTAATCATCGGAGGCGGTTTTGCAGGTGCAAGTACTGCTTACCACCTAGCAGGACACGGACTGAAAGTCCTTCTAATAGACAGTAAAACTTGGAACAGAATTGGAGATAAGCCCTGCGGAGATGCTGTAAGTAAAGCCCACTTCGATAGGCTCGGTATGCCTTATCCGAGAGGGGATGAGTTGGAGAACAAAATAAGCGGTATAAAATTGTACAGCCCCGATATGGAGACTGTTTGGACTGTTAAAGGGGAAGGATTCGAGCTTAACGCACCGGCTTATAACCAAAGGATACTCAGAGAAGCAGAAGCTAAAGGAGTAGAGATATGGGATCAGACGACCGCAGTAAAACCCATAATTGATCATGATACTGTCGTAGGTGCCGTATTGAACAATAGAAGAACTAATGAAGAAGTTACGGTTTACACTAAAGTGGTAGTTGAAGCTACCGGTTACTCCAGAAGTTTCAGAAGCAAACTACCTCCAGTCCTTCCAGTAGCTGAGGACTTAGACGAAAGGGATACAGATATCGCGTACAGAGAGGTCTTATTAACTAAAGACGATGTAGAAGATAGTGACTATTTGAGGATCTATGTGACTCAAAAAGCCTCCCCCGGAGGTTATTGGTGGTACTTCCCCAAGGGTAAGGACAAAGTAAATGTGGGACTGGGAATTCAAGGAGGTATGGGATACGGAAGTATCCACGAGTATTATAAGAAGTACTTGGACACTTACGCACCTGATGTGGACAAAAATAAGTTGTTAGTAAAAGGAGGAGCACTTGTTCCGACGAGAAGACCCCTCTATTCAATGGTCTGGAATGGAATTATAGTAGTCGGCGATTCAGCTTATACAGTTAACCCAGTTCACGGCGGTGGTAAGGGCTCAGCAATGATCTCAGGGTACTGTGCAGCAAGGACTATCTTATCAGCATATGAGACTGGTGACTTTACTACAAACGGTCTATGGAACATGAACTTATGCTACATAAACGAATACGGAGCTAAACAAGCCAGCTTAGATATATTCAGAAGGTTCCTACAAAAACTCACCGATGAGGACATAGATTACGGGATGAAGAGGAAAGTCATAAAAGAGGAAGACCTACTTGAGGCAAGCGAGAAAGGGGACTTGCACTTATCAGCTGCCGATAAAGCTATGAGAGTTATATCAGCTTTAGGTAGACCCTCTCTACTGTTCAAGTTAAAGACCGTTGCTGACTACATGAAGAGGATAAAACAACTATACCTTAACTATCCTCAATCTCCTACAATGTTAAACCAGTGGAAAGAAAGTGTAGATAGGACGATACTAGAGTTTAATAACGCCATTAGTAATTAGTATAAGCAACAAAGACAACATCAGCGGGGAAACTAGTGGTATCCAAAAAGTCCTTATTGTGTAGTTTCCCACCTCTTCTAAAGCCGTTACAAAGTTCGAAAGCATTTTTCCTAAAACTTTTACACCTTTTACATCTATCTCCTTAACACTAACCTTTACCTCCTTCAGGTCTGAGATTGCCTCCCTCGTTAGGTTTTCGGCAAGATCTAATAATTCTTTGCAATATTGTGCTGGTAAATAAAGATCTCTCATTGAAGACGCGGTACACGTGTGATCATCGGGTGTAACTAAAAGAGGGAAGTCCACAAGCTTACCTATTCTTTCTCTAATTGCTTTAGTTAGAGAAGGATCGGAGTTATTGGCATATAGGTAAATTATCCCTACTTTCTTTTCCCCATCTGAAATTACTATCACCCTCACCACATTCTTACATAGTCCTTCACAATTCTTTACCATACCTTCCTTTATAGCTACAAGTAGTGGTTTTAACGTAGCTGATCTCCTGAACTTTTTCACGTTCTCCACGTTTTCTATTATACATTTATCCGAGTGACTTGGTAATTCCTCACTTAAATACTCGTTATGACAATCAACAATATAGTCTGCACCCTTTGTCACATAATCCCACAGTTTCAAGGGCAGGTCATCTATCCCCTTGCCAGGTCTCTCAACGAATGTAAGGGATGAGTTTGAAAACAATAATGTAACACCCCTGAAATTACAACGAGAGCTCCAAGGGTATATCCCATAAAAGGTTTGATCCTTCCAGTTTGTCTCGTTAATCTCTTCGGAAAAGACTAATTTAGCTACCTCCTTTGTTTGCTTATTACTTGTAATATCTATCTCATGACTACCAGGACCGTGAAAAACTATGTTGTTTGGATTCAACTCTTCTAAGTGGTAAAGGAACTTAGAACTACCTATTTCACCGCTTAGCCCGAAATGTATTTTCGGTAGGACAAAGAAGTGATCTGTAAACCTAAACATACCGATCCTTAAGTTAGTTTTAATCCCTAGCCCGTCAAGGAATTTTTCTAATGCCTCGTAGTCCTTTTTAACTATCCCTTCTATGAAAGGTCTTACAATCTGTAACGACTTGAGACCCGTAAGCTTTTCTCCCTTTCTGTTCAATAAATAAACGTAAATATAGAAAATACCCGTAATTGTAAGGGAATAAATTAATATGTATAACCTAAAGCCAAAAGTTATAGACGGTACAAAAGTGGACAAAAACATAATTAAAGTAGCTTTTGCTTCCGACTTACTAGCTAAGCTTCCGTATCCGACTAGAGGGGCAATAATGCCGAAGGACAAGAGGAAGTCTCTCGAAAAAAAGGGGAAAATGAGGTAAATAAACGCAGTTAAGTCTAAGAAAAACAATGTAACTTTTAGCTCTCTCAGGAGAATTAACATTACTGAGAAGTATAAGATTAATGAGATGAAATATTCTATTCCTAGCGTTAAGCTTCGTAAGTAGACTAAAGCGCTCTCAAGAACCGATATGCCGGAAATCACCTTAATATTTGGTAAACTTTTAATCTTCGAGTAATATTTTCTCGTAATAGTTTCAGAATTCACATTTTTAACAGTGATATGGGGGTTAAAATGTTGTTGTCTAAGGACGACTTAGGAGTGGATAAATTGCTTAGGAAAAGTAGCGACGAATGTGAAATTTACATAGCCGAGAAGGGAGGAAAAGTGTTTCTAATAGGGGTTTACAGCGGACGATATAGCAAATACTACTTTAAAATCACCCCAGCTTTTACCGGAAAATGGAATTGTGAAGCATTATTATACTACCCCTTCGGGTATTTTGGCTTTAGCGATAATGAAAGTGAATTAAAAATTAAGGTCAGCGAAAAAGTTAAAGAGTTTGAGACAAATGTCCTTAAATGACTACGAGTTAATAATTAGTGACGTTGACGGAGTGTTGATGAGAGAAGGAGAACCAATATGGCCTAACATATATGCGATAAGAAATTTGATTGATTCCGACCGTAAAGTATTACTCCTAACGAATAATTCAGGTTTTAGTAGAGTTCTCCTTTCTAGACAACTCAATTCCTTAGGTCTGAAAATTTCTCCCGACCATATTATAACTAGCGGTACTGCTGCTGCAATCTACATGAAAGAGAAAACCGACATAAAGACCGTATTTGTAGTAGGAGAGGAAGGGCTTGTAGAGGAACTTAAAAACCACGGCTTTAGGCTCCTTAACACGAGAGACTTAGAAGAGGAGACACCTGACGCTGTAGTTGTAGGCTTAGACAGGCTTTGCACATACGAAAAACTCTCCGCGGCGATGAGGGCAGTATATAACGGAGCTAAATTCATTGTTACTAACATGGATAGACTATGGCCTTCTAGAGACGGTCTTAAACTAGGTGCTGGAGCGTTGGCCAATGCCATCTCCTATGCGTTGAAAAGAACACCAGACTTTGTCGCTGGTAAACCTAACCCTTGGATGATCGAGGTAGCTTTCATGATAACAAAATTAGACAGAGGGTTTAACAAGGCCGTCATGATAGGAGATCAACTCGAGACTGACATAAAAATGGGGATCAACGCTGGTATAGACACTGTTCTAGTTTTGACAGGCATTTCTACCACTAAGGACGTGGAGAATAGTGATGTTAAACCTAAATTTGTTGTACGTACCTTGCAAGAATTAATATGAACAAGGTTTTTAAATGAATTTACGTCAATCATCTTATGGAGAAAGTTAATTATGACGTAGTGGTTATCGGGGCTGGTTTAGCTGGATTAATGGCTTCTCATGAAATAGCTTCTGCCGGATATAGTGTTGCCGTCATTTCAAAAGTTTTCCCCACAAGATCCCACTCTTCAGCTGCTGAAGGAGGAATAGCCGCGTACATAGATGGAAATTCTGACCCTAATGACAACCCCGATTACATGGCTTACGACACGATTAAAGGAGGAGACTATCTTGTAGACCAAGATGCGGCAGAACTTTTAGCTTACAAATCAGGTGAGATCGTCAAGATCTTAGAAAGTTGGGGTACATTATTCAATAGACAACCCGATGGTAGAATTGCCGTAAGGTATTTCGGAGGGCAGACGTATCCTAGAACCAGGTTTGTTGGTGATAAAACTGGAATGGCACTTCTCCATACTGTTTACGAGAGGACATCAGGTCTTGGAAAAGTTGACTTTTACTTCGAGTGGTTTGCGTGGGAGCTAGTTAGGGACGAGAGCAGGGTTAGGGGAGTAGTTGCCTTCGACATGAGGAATATGATTCCAGTATTCTTCAAAGCTAGGGCTGTAGTAATTGCTTCAGGAGGCATGGGGATGCTGTATAAACACACCACTAATAGTTACATCAACACTGGCGACGGATATGCAATGGCTCTGAGAGCCGGTGTAGCGTTGAAAGACCCTGAATTCGTTCAGTTTCATCCCACAGCTCTCTATCCGTCAGACATTCTCATAAGCGAGGCAGCGAGGGGCGAGGGAGGAATCCTCAGAAACAACAAAGGAGAGAGGTTCATGGCTAGATACGCCCCTAAGAAACTCGATCTAGCCCCTAGGGATATAGCCTCTAGGGCTATCCTTACCGAAGTTAAGGAAGGTAGAGGGTTCCCTGGTGGATATGTAGGTCTTGACTTAACACACTTAGGTGAAGATTACATTAAGGAAAGACTTGCCTTGGCATATGAAGCTGCAAAAGCCTTCGCTGGAATTGACGCTACCAAAGAGATGATACCGGTAAGACCGGCTCAGCACTATTATATGGGAGGTATAGATGTAAACATTGAAGGTAGAAACCCTGACATAATAGGTCTATTTGCTGCTGGCGAAGCCGCATGTGTTTCTGTGCACGGTGCTAATAGGCTAGGTTCCAACTCCCTGCTGGAGACTTTGGTTTTCGGTAGGGAAACTGGAAGAGCAGTAGTTGAGTTCCTTAAGTCTTATACTGAGCCATCATCAGATATAGATAAAGAGGCTGAAAAAGCGGAACAGACAGCTTACGACGTTGTCAAGAGAGAGAGTGGAGTTCACTTCGGAGAAGTAGTCAATAAATTAAGGGAGGTCATGTGGGAGGACGTAGGTGTGTTCAGGAATGAGGATAGGATGAAAAACGCGGTATCTGAAATACTAAAGCTAAGAGAAATGGCAAAAGACACTTACGTATTGGATAAGTCGAACATTTACAACACTGAGTTCTACAACGCGTTAGAGATGAAGAACATGCTGGACTTAGCGTTAGTTTTAGCTTCAACCGCACTTAACAGAAAGGAATCTAGAGGTGCCCATTACAGATTAGATTATCCGAAGAGGGATGATGAGAACTGGCTAAAACACACAATTGCATATTTGAGGGGGAACACAGTAGAGATAACCTATAAGCCCGTTAAAATTACCAAGTGGAAACCTGAGGAAAGAGTATACTAAATAAAAGGTGATGGTCATGTCCTTACAGAACGAAGAAGCGGAAGTAATAATAAAAGTAAAGAGGTTTTCCCCAGAAAAAGGTAACTGGTGGCAGGAGTATAAGTTGAAAGTAGATAGGTTTACACAGTTCACTGAAGCCTTGAGAAGGATAAAAACTGAACAAGACCCGACCCTAGCTTACAGAGCGGCATGCCACATGGCTGTATGCGGTAGCTGCGGGATGAAAATAAACGGGGAGCCGAGGCTAGCGTGTAAGACCCTAGTCTTAGATATGGTAAAGAAGTATGAAAGTAACGTAATCACTATAGAGCCAATGGACTACTTCAGACCGATAAAGGATCTGATAGTAGATTTAGATGACTTTTACCAGAGAATGTATAAAGTAAAGCCGAGACTTTATCCAAACGAGCAAGTTTTAAAAGGAGAAGCTGAGCACAGGTTGAAGCCCGAAGACCAGAGGATGTTGTGGAAGTTTGCACAGTGCATATGGTGTGGGCTATGCGTATCTTCTTGCCCGAGTGTTAGAAACGACCCAGAATTCTTGGGCCCTGCAGCTCACGCAAAGGGATTCAGATTTTTGGCAGATCCGAGGGATACAATTACTGAAGAAAGGGAGAAAATATTACTAGATAGTGCATGGAGATGCACTTATTGTTACATGTGTTATAACGTGTGTCCGAGAGATGTTGAGCCTGTTACTGCGATAAAGAAGACTAGGGCTTATACGAAGATAGCTAAGGTGAAAACACCGGTTATAGAGACCGGAGAAAAACACACAGAAGCAGTGTTCAATTCAATCTTCGAAAGCGGAAAAATTGAGGAAGCAAAAGTTTACCTAAGTACTTACGGCCTCATCGGATCCTTAAGGGATATGATATTCTTGCTACAGAGCGGTAAATTAAAGTATGCTCTTATTAAAGAGAAACCCGTAGAGAATATAACTGAAGTAAGAAAGATATTAAGAGGTGAGTAAAATGTCCTACGCCTATTACCCTGGCTGTGCATCTCACGGACTTTCGAAAGATGTAGATATAGCTACTAGGAAGGTCTTTGAGACTCTTGGTCTCAAGTTAGAGGAAGTCAAAGACTGGAACTGCTGCGGGGGAGGCTTCTTAGACGAATATGACGAAATAGGTCACATTGCCTTAAATCTCAGGAACTTATCCATAGTCGAGAAGATGGGCCATACTAAAATGGTCACACCGTGTAGCGTATGCTTACACAGTCACAGATTAGCTACGTTTAAGTATAAAGAGAATAAGGAATTGAGAAAAGAAGCAGAAAAGAGAATGAAGGGAACCTCGATAAGTTATCAGGGTAAAGCAACTGCAGAACACATAGTGTGGGTATTAGTAAGAGACGTAGGAATTGAGAAAATCAAGGAAAGGGTAAAGAGACCTTTAACTGGATTGAAGGTAGCATCTTACTATGGTTGCCAAATGCTAAGACCAGAGGAAATCATGGGTTTTGAACCCGCATTTAAACCTCATAGTATGGAAGACTTGATAGCTGCTACTGGTGCTACCCCAGTTCCATTCCCTATGAACAAGGCTTGTTGTGGATTTCCTCTAATGGGTAGCAATCCTAAAGTTGGGATTAAGCTCGCTTTTAATGTACTCAAAAGTGCCAAGGATCAACAAGCGGACATATTGGTTCATCCTTGTAGCCTCTGCCACTTACAATTAGACTCGCTACAAACTAGAATAATGAGTGAATTTAACGTGAATTGGACGATGCCTGCGATTTATGTCACGCAATTACTGGGGCTAGCTTTCGGATTTTCACCCGAAGAGTTAGGGATAGGTAAATACGCTACCGAAATATTAAAGAGTAAGGGTGTTATTTAATGGATGAGGAAGCTATTATTAACGTTTTCACTAAACTAGGAGGAAAGATTACGAAAGGCTGGTATACAGTAAGTGAGAGGCCTGATAAACCACCGTTTGCTAAGGAATTTGAGTACTCTTTCAGTAATTTCTGGGGGAAAGTTCACTTAAGAAATGAAGGAGACTTATACGTTTATATTATTTCTAAGGATGTATTTAATTGGAAGGACAGAGTTATAGATCTAAAGTTAAGAGGAGAAATCGTAGACGCTGCAGGCGGTCTGATGTGGATAAAAGAAGAAAATGAGAAAAACTTAGAAGAAGACTTGAAATATTTACAGTCATACCTTTCTTCAGTAAAAACTTCCTCATCACATTAGTCAGAGTTCGGGTCTCTCAACATTTTTATACTTTTTCTTAGATTGTAATATAGGCGACGCCATGCTCAGTTGACGCCGCATTAGCGGTGAATGATACTGAGACCTCCGTCTTCATGCTTCTACAACTCTAAGTAAGTCATCATGATCTAACTTATACACGACCAAATACTGATCTGCTACCCTTCTCAAATCCGCGTTGTCTCCTCTGATCATTACGCTTATCAGCGTGGAATTAGCCTCTTTTAATGACCTCCTAACCGTCGTCTCCGCTATCTTATCCTCTCCGTCAGTTAACAATATTATCTCACTAACACCCTTAACATGGCCTTCTTTAATGTCCTCACACGCGGAAATTATAGAACGGCTTATGTCAGTCCCTCCGCCTCCTCTTATTTTACCTATATACTCTATCATCTTTATTATGTCCTTACTTTTAGCGTTCCTTATGACCTTTATTAAGGGATAAGGTATATTGTCGAAGAACCTTATGTAAAAGTCTCTGTTCTCTCTCCTTGCCCTGCTGTATAGTGCTAGTGCTACTGCTTTAGCCCAAATTATCTTTTCCCCATCCATACTGCCTGATTTGTCAAGCAACAAGTAAATTGGTCCTAAAACTTCCTTTATCCTCTTCTGATATAGTAGTAACTGGGATTCTGCCAACTTTATGTAAAATAGCTCTTCAGGGTAAGCTAGCTCGGATGGAACGAGCCTCTCTAGATCTGAACCCTCCTCGTAACCATAAAGCTCACCTCTTGAAAATCTAGTAGTCTTTTTCTTAGTGTAACTGCCGAGCCTCGGCATACCACTTAAGAATTCTAGAATCTTCTTAATCTCAGTATTCCTAGCAAGCCTGAGAACTTCATGTATTTCCCCTTCAAAGTTAAGAATTGAACCAGTACCAGCTCCATTTCCTCCTACGATTCTCTGCATACTCCTTACAGATTCAGCGTCTTCCATAGCCTTATTTAGCGCTTTCTCATGAACTTGCTTCATCAGCTTCTCCATCTGTTGATTCTGCTGTGTCTCACTGTTCTTTTTACCTTCTCTCATTCCGCTACCTTTCATAAGACCGTTCAGTATTTGCTCCGCCATTTGCCTCTCTTCCTGGGACTGGGAAGTTCTCTTAATCCTCTCCAGCTCCTCGATCAAATTCTGAACGTAACTCACAGATAGTGCCATGCTTACTGCGGAATTAGCTATCGAATACTCTCTGTTTCTTAAGACAAGGTCTGAGTTAAGCATCATATCTATAAAATTGAACATAATCTCCTTTTCCTTTGATACTTCACCCTTGGTCTTAGGGATCGGCATCGGTAAATAGTGGAGATAAAACGTATCTATTAGGAAGTTTTCATCTAATTGAATTTCTCTACCTAAAAGTTTTTTCAGAGTATAACTAATCCTCTCCCCCCTATATCTAACTAGAGGGTCATCATAATCTACTCCTCTTAAAAACCCATCGCTCAAGGATATATCCCCAACTTTCTAGCTACTTTCTCCAATAATTTGTCAATCTCATTTATAACCTCTTTTGAAAACTCCTCTACTTTGTCATCTCCGCTTTCCTTACCTAGAGCTAATACTCTATCTCTGGTAGCCCTTAAGCTCCTTATTAACTCAACCAACCTAGGGTCTGACTCGTTAGCAGCTTCCACATATTTACTTGCCTCTTTGACGTTAGAATATATCTCGTTCAATTCCTTCATATACTTAATAGGAGTCTTTAGCTCTTCAGAGAGAAGGGCTGATACCTTCTCGAAATCGTCTAACTCCTTCGGTGCTATATACTTTAACACTATTAGGTCTTCTTCCAGTGCTTTCATTCTACCATTCAATATTGAGTGAGCCGATACAATTTTCAATACCTTACCCTTTCTTCTGTCGCTTAAGTGTATACCTTTCTCCTCAAGGATTGCATAAAGTTTCAGCAGCTTACCTTTTACCGCTGACAAGTCGACTTGAGGGATCAGAGTATAAAGTTCGTCCAACTGTTGAATACTCATCAGTGGTTCGGAAACATTCCACTTCCCCGAAAACTCGTAGTCCCAAGCGGAGTTTATCAAATCTTTCCATAGGTCCTCGCTTACGGGTCTTGCGTAGTGTCTCAACAAGAGTCTGTCATATAGAGCGTCTAACTCTGGTTCGTCAGGCACTCTGTTGCTGGCAGATATTAGAGTTCTCAAGGGAACTTTAATGACATTGTAACCGTCATATATTACCCTCTCGTTTAGCAATGAGAGTAAGGCGTTCAGGATTGCGGAATTCGCGTTGAATATTTCATCTAAGAACGCGATTTCGCTCTCTGGAAGTCTATCTTTTGTTATTCTTTTATAAATCCCCTGCTTTAATGCGTTTATATCAAGTGCACCGAATAACTCTGCAGGTTCAGTATACTTAGTTAGGAGATACATGAAGAACTTAGCATTAAGCAGATCAGCAGCTCTTCTAGCTAATGCGGATTTAGCGGTTCCGGGCTCACCTATGAGTATTACGTGCTCTTTTGAGAGCAAAGCCAAAGTTATTACTTTTGCCTCCTCTTCTCTACCTACGAAAGGAGCAGATAGTGCTTCTATGAATTTTTTAGGATATTCTAATAGCTGATTGACGTTATTATTACTCACAATAGTATCCCATGAATATTATAGATACTCAGCTTAAAAGTTGACATTAGTATGAATTACATTTCTTGTTTTAAATATATGATTTAATTGCTCTTGGTTATTAACACAAGTGTCCGTGTTTTTCCTCTTAATTAACGATTCACATAAATTTTTATACTACGACGAGAAAATCACTATTAACAAATTTCGAGAGTCGAATCGTATGGGAGAAGAAAAAGTAGGTAACTTAAAACCCGGAATGGAAAACGTAAACCTAACCGTAAGAGTAATAGAAGCAGGAGAACCAAGACAAATACAAACAAAGAACGGAACAAGAACTATAAGCGAAGCGATAGTCGGAGACGAAACAGGTAGGATAAAGTTAACGTTATGGGGAAACTTAGCTGGTTCTGTTAAGGCTGGCTCGGTAGTAAAGATAGATAATGCATGGACCACCGCTTTTAAAGGACAAGTTCAGTTAAACGCTGGAAGTAAATCTCAGATAACAGAAACACAAGAAGACGGAGTTCCAGAGGCAGACCAAATACCAGAAAACGTACCATCAGCTGGAGACTACAGAAGACCTCCTCAGAGGGGAGGAAGAAGGTTTGGAGGAAGGAGACCGAGACCTAGGAGAGAAGACGAAGGGGAGGAAGAAGAGTGAGTAGTGATTTAGGTCCTGAAAAAGAAGGAATTAGCTTCGACCAAGTAAAGGACTTAAAACCCCAAAAGATTGGCGAGTTTATAGATAAGAGTGAAGACGAAGAAGGCTATATAATCAAAGTCTCTGAGGACAAAGTTTACGAGCTAGCTCCCATAGCTTATTACGTATGGGAGATGTGTGATGGTAACAGAACCGTAACTCAAATCGTAAATCAGATAAGTCAAGAGGCAAACTTATCTCCTGAACAAGTAAGAGAACCTATCGTAATGGTTCTGAACGAACTGAAAAAAGCCTCCCTCATAAGCATGTAAAGATATAAATGGTTTTTCATATTTCTTTTTACATGCGTGCGATCTTAAAGGAAGAAAATCTTTTAACAGTAGATGAAGCGTTAAAGAAGTTTATTTCGTCCTTACCTCCTTCTCTTCCCGATACTGAAGAAGTAGACTTATTGTCCTCTTTAGGGAGAATATCTGCTGAGGACGTTTTCTCACCTCTCGACATACCTCCTTTCTCACGTTCCACTGTAGACGGCTATGCTATAATATCCGATGAAACTCCAGGGGAATTCAGAGTCATAGATAAAGTCAGTATAGGTGAAGGCAAACAAGTCAAGTTAAATCGCGGGGAGGCTATTGAAATCGACACGGGAGCAATTATTCCCAGCGGGGCCACTGCTGTAGTCAAAGTAGAGGAAACTATTAGGGACGGTAACAAGGTAAAAGTTGCTAAGAGACTGAGGTTCGGTGAGAACATAGGCTGGGTAGGTAGTGACATACCTAAGGGCATGTTAATTCTAAGAAAAGGTGAAAGAATTACCCCAGAGAAAATCGCGTTACTTTCTTCAGTAGGCATAAACAAAGTGAGGGTTTACCGTAAACTAAAGATATACATAATTGCAACCGGTGACGAGTTGGTAAAACCTGGGGAGAAGCTGACCACTGGAAAGATCTACGAGTCCAATACATATTATTTAGCCTCTAGGCTGACAATGCTTGGATACGAGGTGATAGGAAACGTGCTAGTCCCTGATAACAAGGAGAAAATAAGTGAAGAACTCTCACGCGGGTTGGAAAAAGCTGACGCTGTGATCCTGACTGGGGGAACTAGTGCTGGAGAGAAGGACTACGTTCACGAGGTAATTAAGGAGCAAGGTACGATAATTGTTCACGGGATAAAGTTCAAACCCGGAAAACCTACAATCCTAGCTAAGGTAAAAGAAAAACCTGTATTCGGTCTACCGGGGAACATAGTATCAACTATTATGATCAGCGAACAAATAGTCGAGAAATACTTAGCACTTATGAGCGGAAGCGAGGCTGAAGTACAGATTACCATTGAAGCAGTAGCCATGAGTAGAATAACCGCCGATAAGAAAAGGTTCACTTATGTCCCGGTTTTTCTATTTAAAAAAGGCAATGATTTCTATGCTCTCTCAGTTCCTTTCGATAGCTACATGATCGGCACGTTTGCCCTTGCGGACGGTTACGTTGGGTTAAACCCCGGCGAGGAGGTAGAAGAAGGTGGGAAGGTTAAAGTTTACGTGAGGAGGATTGATCCCGGCCCTATTTATATAGGCGAAGAAGAACCTACATTAATGGCTAAATTACCTTCCGCTTTTAGACGTTTACCTTTGGGCACATTCGCTGCACTTAAGGCATTGAAGTACGGTGTAGGAGATATAATTGTGGTAAGCGACCTTCTAGACAACAATAATAGTGAGGGTGATAGGACATTAGAGAGGAATATTATGGAGATCGGTGAGGGAGATGTGATAGGATATTGGGATTGGGTCGGGATGTCTAAGCTGGTAGAGAATCCTGCCGTAAAACTAAGGTATCCCTCTTCAGCCCTCAACTTCTTAGGGAAGGCTAAAATATTCGTACCCCACACGATATTAAACCAAGGGAAAGTCGTTGCTAAAGAGAAATTGAAAATTTTCTTAAGAAATACTGAAGTTAGAAAGTACTTAATAACATAATTCTTTATTAGTAATGTGTCAGCATTACGCCTATGCAAGAGAAAATTGTAATTGCTAAAGCCTATTCTTCCTCAGCAAATTTGGGTGCTGGTTTTGACATTTTGGCTATGGCCCATGACGCTTTTCATGATATAGTTGAGATAAGCTCACAACCCTCGTCCTCCCTTCAAGTTCAAGTAGAAGCCAACGGGGTACCTAAAGAACCGGAACGTAACTCCGCGAGTTTTGCTCTCATGAAGATGCTGGAAGAGTTCGGTATTAAGGCTAAAGTGAAGGTAAAGGTAAACAAGGGTGTACCACCAGGGTTAGGGATGGGGAGTAGCGGGGCTTCCGCGGCAGCAGCTGTGGTTGGCGGAAACGAACTTTTTAACCTAGGCTTAAGCAAAGACGATCTAGTAAGGTTCTCGATGCAAGGTGAGATCGCTTCTTCGGGCTCGCCTCACCCAGATAACGTAGCTGCTAGCGTGGTAGGCGGAGTAGTAGCCGTTATATCCGGCGAGCCCGTGAGAGTGTCTGAAATACCCATAAACCTGGACTTCAGTCTAATACTTTTCATCCCTAAGGTGACGATAGAGGCAAAGACTAAGAGAGCAAGGGAAATGGTACCTAAACAGATCGAGCTCCAAAAACTTGTTAAGAACTCTAGGTATCTCTCTTCTTTAATCTTGGGACTCATAAAAGGGGATAGGGATTTAGTTAGATTAGGTCTTAACGACGATATTGTAGAAAGGTCTAGGGAATCCCTCTTCCCGTATTACTGGAAGTTAAAAGAAGAAGTGGTAAAGTATAATGCAATAGGTGCATGTGTTAGCGGAGCTGGACCGACTATAGCTGTATTCGTTGATGAAAAATCTGAAAGGGATGAAATTATAAAGAGAGGACTTAAAATTTGTGAGTCGTATGGTTATGAATGTAACTTTAAAGATGCAAAAATAGCAAGAGGTGCTTGGGTTGAGAGACGGAACTAAGGTCACTAAAGAGGGAATAGATCAAGAGACCGGAGCTATAACTACGCCCATCTATCAGACTTCGTCTTATGCCTATCCAATCGGTGAAAAGTATAGATACAGTAGGGAAGTAAACCCGACCGTCCTTAAGTTAGCCGAGATGATCGCGGATTTAGAAGAGGCGGAAATGGGGGTAGCTTTTTCTTCAGGCATGGGAGCTATTTCCTCGACTTTACTAACCCTCGTTAAACCGGGTAGCAAAGTCCTGATTCATAGAGATATGTTCGGTAGGACTTACAGATTTTTCAATGATTTCCTTAAGAGCTGGGGAGTCAAAGTAGATGCAGCAAACCCAGGGAAAATCATTGAAGCCGCAGCTAGCGATAAGTACGATATTGTTTTCGTAGAAAACATATCCAACCCAATTTTGCGTGTAGTAGACGTAGTAACGTTGTCTAAGGTTTGTAGAGAAAACAATAGTTTATTAATAGTCGACTCCACATTTGCCACTCCGATAAACCAAAAACCTATTGTTCAGGGAGCTGATATAGTCCTTCACAGTGCCTCTAAGTTTATCGCCGGTCATAATGATGTGATAGCAGGCTTAGCTGCTGGTAAGAAAGATTATATGACTAAAATAGACTTAATAAGGAGGACATTAGGCACGTCTTTAGACCCACATGCAGCATACCTAGTAATAAGAGGGATGAAGACTTTGAAGATAAGAATGGACGTAATTAACTCAAACTCACTTAAGATAGCGGAGTTCCTGACGGAGCATCCTAAGGTGAGGACGGTATATTATCCGGGTTTAAAAACACATCCAGATTATGAGATAGCAAGAAAGGTATTAAAGGGATTCGGTGGAGTTGTAAGCTTTGACGTTAAGGGTACTATGGAAGACTCTATCAGGTTAATGAATAAGTTTAACGTGATTTTAGCTGCCCAGACACTAGGTGGAGTAAATTCTACTATTTCCCACCCAGCTACGATGTCACATCGTACGTTGTCACCAGAAGAGAGAAAACTAGTAGGCATAACTGACACAATGTTAAGACTTTCGGTAGGAATAGAAGACGTAGATGACTTAATAGAAGACCTTGACAAAGCTTTGTCTTCTATATAAGAGTTCTAATTTCATTTTTTAGTTCTTCCATTAGCATTCCTTTTATCTCTTCTTTGTGAAGCCTGGTGAGGTGCAAGTATAACCCCTTCTTAGTAAAGGGACCTTTACCGCACAGTTTACAGTATAACAAAGTCTCTTTATGGTCTACAAGCCAAAAGGCCACTTTCTGTGATACTCTCTTTGCTATGACTTTTGAAGAAAGACCTACAAGCTTTTCTATCTCCTCATCTTTAACGTTTATTTTACTAGCATATCTTGCCGTAACCTCAACTAGTTTTTCAGCCGTTATTGATAGCCCGCTATCCATTTAGAATCCCACACACTAGCTATTGCGATAGCTATTGCGAATATTGATATCAACCTGAGCTGCTGCTTAGTTATATCTCCTTCCAAGAATTTTTTAATTTCACTGAGGTCAATACCCAAGACCCTTAATACCCTTTCAATCCTTACTTCTACTTCCTTGTAAAATACTGGGAGGTTTCCGTTACTCAACTCCCTCTTAGCTTCGATCACTATGTCCAAGGTCTCTCCTAACTCATCCTCCGTTATTTCAGGGAAGATTTTAGTTAGTTTCTTATTTATTTTACTCCCAACTATTTCCGCCATTCCAGGGGAATAGTCTATTGGGACTAAAAAGGACACCCAAGCGTCTACATACCTTCTTACAGTCTCTTTTACTTCTTCACTTTCACCTTCTAGTTCTTCTACAATAGATGCAGCTGCAAGTATATGAGATAATGCTTCTCCTATTCTTAAGTTCACGTCGACTGTTTGTGAATATTCATTATTAGTTATATACGAGCTTAAGTTATCAATTACATCGCTCATTTACGAACACTAATGACATTCTTACCCGTGATATTGTTTAAAGTATCAGATCAGATAATACGCGTTAACCTAACCTATTACTTTGAGTACTTCTTATTACTTAACCTCAAGTATAAAATGACATAATGGTTAAATATGATTCGATGAGAGCATTCGTTTTTGGACTGGGCGGAGGAGGGGACGTAGTATCAGCATATGTTGCTGCTCTTTACTTGAGATCAAAAGGATATGACACTATTATAGGAGCAGTGACTTGGGAAAGATATGTGGAAGACCCCGTACCGGGGCCTATATGTGACTTCGAAAACACTGTAAAGATAAATGATATAATAAGGGAACTAAACCAAAACTCTTATGCAATCAGGTTGGGTAAATTAGTAACACCACAAATCGTCAGGCTAATGAGAGCTGTTAATATGCAGAAAGGCTATGCGATATGTATTAAGGAAGGGCTGAGGGAAATAGTATCAGGTATTAACGATTTCCTTCAATCTATGAAAATCGACTTTGTTTTAGGAGTTGACGCTGGGGGAGATGTCTTAGCTAAGGGGTGTGAAGAGACATTAGGTAGTCCGTTAATAGACTTCATGATGTTAAACGTGTTAGGGAAATTGAGAACAAGGTCTCTGTTAGCAACAATCGGTGCAGGTAGTGACGGTGAGCTAGAGCATGACTATATTCTCAAGAGGATCGCTGAAATAGCGTCTCTAGGTGGATTAAAGGATAGTAAAGGTATTGACGAGGAGACGGCGAAAGAACTTGAAAAAGTGCTTAAGGAGGTTCGAACAGAGGCGTCTAGAATTCCTTATCAGGCGTTTAAGGGACTCTTTGGTGAAGTTAAGATCAGAGACGGGGCTCGAAGAGTATATGTAACTCCCGTTTCCTCGATTATGTTCTTCTTAGACCCTAAAGTCGTGATAGAAACTTCACCTATTGCTAAGGTCTTGAGCGAATTCACGTCACTTGAAGATGCTGACAGAAGGTTGAACGAAGTTGGAATCTTTACTGAATACGATCTAGAAAAAGACCTATTTTCAACTTACGGGACTAGGAGTAGTGAGGTTAACGGAGAGGATGTTATTAAAATTAGAACTGACGGTAAAAAGAGGTTGGGTGGGATAAAATTAAAGTGTTAATCATAGAAAAAATCTAAAAACGTTCTTTGAAGTCTTTTATTTAATGAAATTCACTATATATACTGTGAAGACCATT
>NZ_JBBHKR010000106.1:0-3698 GCF_037389425.1 Stygiolobus sp. CP850M | reverse complement strand
TTCTTATTCTCCTCCTTTTCCCTAATTACGTTAAGTTAGCAATACCTTACCTTTTCCTTTACTTGCTTAATGGTGTTATGGGCAATATAATGGTTGGAATGGACATGTTCACTGAGACAGCGATAACAGGGAATCTCTTCCTAATAATAAGGTGGGGAATCTCAATAATTGCCGTCCTCTCTCATAACATTTACCTTTTCATTGAAATATGGACTTTGGGAGGAATTATCTCAGTCTCCATGAACTACGCTTTTCTCAGTAGGAAAGTGGGGTTAATATTACCTTCTTTTGACTTTGCTTTTCTCTCTAAGCACTTCAAGGAAGGTTTACCTCTTTATCTATCTTCTTCAGCATCTTTCCTCTCTTCACAAGGTGACAGAGTAACTACTGCTTATCTGCTGGGCTCATACTATCTGGGTTTGTATCAATTTTCAGCTTTAGTAGCTGGAGTTCCTTCGATGTTTTTAGGTTCAATGAGCGGAGTGCTGTTACCCACAGCTTCTTTTTATAAGGCTTTAGGTAGTGACGAGAAGAAGATGTCGTCAATTTCTTTTCGCGTGTTGTCTTTAATTACCTTTCTTGCCGTCATTATTTCAATACCGGTAGCAGTCTTAGTTGTTGAGAAGTTTTTCCCAGCTTATACTGCCGGACTTGAAGTTTTAATTCTCCTCCTTTTGGCAACTACTCTTCCTTTTCCTATAGGTTCTTTAACGACCTTCATCATAGTCGCTAAAAAATCATTAAGACCATTCCTACTACTTTCTATTCTTAACGGTAGCCTAGTTTTGTCGACCTCCTATTTATTAATTCCTAGAATTGGGATAATGGGAGGTGCAATTTCACAAATCGTGGTATCAATTATTTCCTCAATTTTCGTTATAATTTACGCACTAAAAGAAAACGTTTTTGTTTTGGGTAGAAAAGAAGCCGTTTTGTTAACTCTAATACCTTTAGTAGGCCTTTATGAGGTTTTCGTTGATCCTCCGTACTTAAACTTCCTTCTCCCTCTTTTAGTCATCTTATTTTTTAAAACGTTTAAGGTGATAGAAAGGGGAGATGTGAAATTAGTTAAATCGTTTTTGCCGTCTGAACTTAAGTTCATATCTTATATTCTGGAGTTGATGAGCTGAATTTTAACTCGTTCATCAACTTTGTTTAGTCTGTAAATTTCTGACTTATCTTGGAAAATTTTTGACGATATAAATTATTAGACATTAATGTGTTGACTAAAATTACATACGCTATCAAGGCTGTCGTATACCCAAAATCTGTAAAACGCTCGATGGGACACTAATGTTTTCGAAAATATATATCATATCTGTTATTAACCTTTCCAGAGGAGGTCAATTATTGCAATTTTCTATCACGATACAGAGCTTTTAATATGGACGGTAGGGGCTTTAATAAAGGCAACATATTATCAACTATATCTTCCGTTCAAGTTCTTCCTAGAACGTATTGAGGGAAAAACTTCGAAATGAAAAGGGGGAAATAGCGTAACCTAAAATAGCCACGAGTAGGGAAATTAGAGTGACAATTCTAAAACTCACGGAAGAAATCTCCTTAATGTCCTTTCCCTTTGTGTAATAATACGTCGAGGAAGGGAGAAGAGAAGAAGAGAAAGACGAGATAACCATTGATGGAACAACTGCAGCTAGGGCTACTAGTTGATAAATACCCAAGTAATAGGAGCCTAAAAGGAAAGCAGTAACTACTCTGTCCCCTTGACCAGAAATGAAATAAACGATACCGGTTAAGTATATAGGAAAACCTACCTTTGCAATTTCCTTAAAAATAGTTTTATCTAGGTATTCCTTCAATGCGTTTGTTAATTCTGTCTTTAACTTCAACGATGCCGTTACAACTCTTATCCACTTTTTATGATAGCCGCAAAAAAGGATTATAGACCTTTCATAATTATGAGCGTTATCAGCACAGCTGAGGTTGTAGGAGTGTCTTATTATCTTATTCCTAGGATAGGTATCTACGGAGTGGCGATTGCTCAAGCTTTTAACGTGTCTATTACTTCACTTCTCTACTTACTCTTTTCTCATATCCAAGGTGTATTCAAACTGGAAAGGAGGGAAATTGCAAGTCTCGCGTCAATATGTTTATCTTTTTTGGCTTTGACAAATTGGGAAGTTATATTAATAGTAGTTCTTTTGGGTTTCCAAATTATTAGGAATAATAAGTAATGAAGAAGTTAAGGTAATTAAAGGCTTTACTCCCTATAGTTTAAAGAGGATAACTAGGATTCTTTATTTAATCACGAGATAATGAAAGAGTTTGATAATTAAGTTTCTACTAGCCGACAGCTACTATATAGTAAGATTTGTTAAATATTAAAATCAAAAGAGAACATTATACGACAAATAAGAGCAGACAAAACTCCTTTGGTATATTACCATTTATACGCTCTGTTATAAGATTGATAAGGAGGTCATAGGGAAATTCCTCTCATTCTCTTTCCTCGTCTTACAATTTTTCTTAGTCCTCCTCTTCTCCAAATACGTTAAGTTAACAATACCTTATATTTTCCTTTTAGGTTGGTAGGGGTCTTGAGCCTTTTAACGGGTATTATGAGAGGCTTATTGCGGGGGGGTGCTACCAAGGCTACTTGTGCTCTTGCCGGAAAGATTCCCAGCATTTATCAACAAATATTAAGTCTATTGCCCTTATGACTAACAGATTTGAGTATAAACGATCCTTAATTTCATCGTATTTTTTCTGTTCATAAAGTTCTGCTATAACCGAACCCTTACCTACTCTTTTCGGTATCTGTTGACCGGATAACTGTTCCAATTTAGAAGCGCAGTTCTCTAGTCTATTTCCTTTAAATCTCATGTTGTTCAATGTTAAGCAAACTTGGAAATAGTCTACAGTGAAGGCATCATAAAATAAGAGGTTAGCATCTTTAACGTCCTTTACGCCTAGTTCCTTACCCCTCTGCACTAGCAATGGAATGTCATACCTAAGTATATTAAAACCTATTATTATCTTAATATCATCAAGTTTTTCAAGTAATTGATAGAACCTTGAGATAATCTCTTCCTCGGTGGTATTCTCGTCGGTTTCTATATATTTCCAAATTCCAGATGACGGGATAGGGTCACCCCATTTATATTCTTTAACTTCATCTTTAGGGTCTGTAGAATCGTTGTACCCAAATTCTATTAACATTCCTAATGCTATTATCTTCTCGTCCAAAAATGCACCATTAGGCCTATAAGTTTCTAAATCTAAGTAAATCTTAACCATAAGAAGATATTCGATTCGAGATTTATATAATTATCCAATACATAATTGTGTAGTATCTTAATACTTAATATTACCATATAAGCACCATATGCTAACGCCTCTAACAAATCTACGGGGATAGAGAGTCTAGCGTGACTCCCACATGGAAGTCCATGACGTTTACTCCCTTACCCCTAGGTACTCTAAAACTCTTCCTAACCTTGTAAACACCATCCTTTATAACGTGATAGCATTTATTGGAAAATCCTCGCATTATAATATCCTCATAAAGGACTCCATTAATATTTATAATTTAATATTTTTTTAATGATATATCATAAAAAAATCTAATGTGTACATAATGGAACCTCAAAATTTATCTCCACATGATTTTGAAAATTATTTAACTCTAGAATTTTCCCTAAAATGCGATAACAAATGCCGGAAAGCTAGCCAGCAAG
>NZ_JBBHKR010000105.1:0-4952 GCF_037389425.1 Stygiolobus sp. CP850M | reverse complement strand
GACAACAATTTTGGTAATCTAAAATGACCTAAGAATAAGGAAATAGTGGAAGATCTTTTAAAACGTGAATATCATGAAATTTTAAAACGCGTATATAAAGTCACCGAAGTACATGATAATAATGTGTGGGAAGAGCTACAAAAGCGCGATTAGTTGTTGTAAAACTTATCACTATCGAAAAGTTTTCAAAAAAGAAATTGAATTACATTCCTTATGCGCATCTGCTTTGTTACGTAGGATATGTAAACGTCGAATTAATAAAATATAAAAATTGGAACTTTTTCGCAGTCCTGCCTCCAGTAAATGATATGCTGAGAAAAAATTCAGCCTTGGAAAGTTTGCAGTGTACATTCAAGAGAGAGATCCAACTGATCGCATGCATGTAAGCAACGAAATGATTATAACGGTAGATGAGAAAGCCGTATACTATTTCGTGAGGGCGAGAGCAAATGTTTCGTAAAAAATTCAACGCCGAGGAACAACTAACAAAGATTTTCAACGAGCACCATGGAGAGATTATTATTGACAGCTGGCAATGCCTTGTCGGTATATCGCAAAATGGTGGATATATTATACCAGGCATAAAGCATGAAATAATCGTTGATATTCCACAAGAAGTCTGGAAAAGATTGTTGGAATATCTTAGCATAACGGGAGACCCAGAAGTGCTTTTTTCGAAAAAGATGATAAAGTGTATCCGTTAACACGTGAAGAGGCGAAAAAACACTTCTTTCAAAGAGTTATTAAATTGTTATCCAGCACCACGTGATAAATTGGCGGATTTTTAGGTATAACACGCTGATACGCGTTATAAGGATTTAAATATTTTGTTTCTGATAAACAAGATATGTTAAGAACCTTGAAAAAACTAATTGGTAAATGGGAGCCGAAGGAGGGGGTGATTTACCATGATAGACATATCGGTCCAAGTACTGCATATATACGAGGGAAGAATACAGTAATAATTGTAGAATGTAATATCGAGGGTAAGATATATCCATGTTCCTTCAAACTGGAGAAAGGAGTATATGAAATACACATTAAAAACATCTGGAGAGGGCGTACTGTAAAGATATATCATATTAAAAAAGAATTTGTAAAGGCGACGAAGTCGAAGAAACGATATGTGGTTTATAGACAACCCGACGCAGGAGAAGTTACTGAAATTCGTTACAATTTAATAATAAAAGATTCAACAAAATTGTTAGAGAGTAAGTAAGTTGTTATCAAGAACGACGTGGTAAATCGGTGGTTGATAGGGTATCGTTGGCCGAAATGCATTCACTGGCCTGTATAGCATCTTCCCCGCAGAGTTGTAGAACACCACAAGCGTGAATACCAAGCGTTGTACGTATATCCACCCAACGTCCCTCATCCATGGCTAACGCCGCGGTCTTCAGAATTCTAGGGGAACCAGGCGACAAGGCCCTGATTGCCCCTCTGCAAGCCAGATCCCACGTTAGTCACACGATGTTCGGCACGCTTGGGGCCCTTGGCATTCAGCACCCAGTGAATGAGGTAATGATTGAGATCAAGTCCTCCACGAGTTCTTGCGTGCCCTTAGGTTCTTCTCCGAAAACCACTTCAATCCTATCTCCCGTTGTCGAGAAGAACTCTTCGATGTACTCAAACCCGAAACGCGTTAGTCCGTCTTTGTATGCTATTAATACGACGTCTACACTCCTTCCCTCAACAAGTTTGAATAACTTAAGCATTCCTTTCCTTTATGTGTTTAATCCGCTTTCAATATCTTTTAGTACTTCAACTACCTTGTAACCTTTTGCCGTTGAGTAAATCGTGAGATACTTTATTTGTCTTTCCAACTCCTCTTTTTGATTGGTAGAGGACACCCTAGCGTAAATTACTGCTCTTATTTCTCCCTCCTCTCTAAGTACTTCTTAATCTCGCTGTAAGGTATCCTATACTCCCTCCTTCAGTCGTTACTACCCTTATCTTCCCTTCTCTAATCCACCGTAGGAGTGTTGAGTATGAAATGCCAAGAAGTTGGCAAGCCTCTTTAGGTCTCAGTAGTCTCTCCACAGAGTTAGTGGACAATAAATGAATATAAAAAGATTTCTATTAACGTGAGAAAGGACTCAGCCCTTAAAAGAAAGGAACAGAGCCAGATAACTCTTGAGACGGTTTGCAAAGATAAAGGTTTCATTATCGAATTTTAATCCATACCAGTTTTTGTAATCGAACCAAGAACCGTCGAGATAGTTCTTTAACCCAACTCGAGCCTCTTGATAGTGCTAGGTACGTAACCGGTGTGGGAAATAAACCCTGAAACGTCTACATCCTTTAATTTCATGACAACGACCTTACCTAACAGTCCTCCTAAGTCCACGTAGGAACCTGGAGGGGAATCTACCGGAATAATCCTCGCCCCGAGAATTTTGTTCAGGGTAATTCCCAAGGCTAGCACGTCTGATATAAGACCTATGACCTTGTCCATCCCTTGGGACTTACTCACTCCTACCATATCGATCCCGCTATTACAAACCGCTGATAAGGCGATGAGAGTATAAAAGTCTATATACCCTTCTAATGCTCTCTCGATCATAACGGAGTCCTCGCTTACCGGTATAAAGGTGCTACTGAGTCCCCCTACTGCCGAGGTAGCCATTGCACCTCCCTTCTTTACCGCATCCATCAATATCGCTAATGCAGCTAGAGATCCGTGACCTCCCATCTTCTCTATGCCCATTGCCTCTATAATCCCAGCAACACTGTCCCCAACTGTCGGAGAGGGAGCTAAGGACAAGTCCACGGTTGTAAAATTTATCCCCATCTTCTCGGCCACGCTCTTTCCTATCAATTCGCCCAGCCTTGTGACCTTAAACGCAGCTCTCTTGATAACGTCATGAAGTTCTTGTAGTGCTTTGGGATTACTCCTCCGTATTGCGCTTTCTATTACACCCGGTCCGCTAACTGCTATGTTAATAGTAGCTTCAGGCATCCCGAGACCGTGATGAGCGGAAGGTACGAAAGGTGAATCGGGAGGTACGTTAGCCATTATCGTTGCCCTAGAAGATGAGGTAGGTGGCATGTTAAAGATTTCATTAACATACAGTTTTATTGCCTCCATATTCATCCCAGCAATAGTAGACGCAGCGTTTATCATTCCTGTCAGTCTGTGAGTATTGTTTAACGCTTTTGCAAAGGTCTTTAGGGTCTTTAGGGCCCCTTTAGTAAACCCTCTGTCAGCAAAGGCTGAATATCCACTTATATAGTCTATTTTGTAAATCTCAGCGAGTTTATCTAAAAATTTAGCTATTTCTATTCCTTCTTCTTCTGCTAAACTTTCTAGGAAGAATTGGATAGGAGACACTGCTACCCTCTTGGTCACTACCCTTATACCGTATTTCCCTGATACTTCATCCACGGCATAAGTGAACTTTTCTAAGGTTTGGTTTAGAGTCTCCAATCTCTTTATGGTTGACTCCAAGTTTCCTGTAAGTGCGAATAGTGTGTTCACACTCAATGTGACAGACCTTATGTCTAATTCTTCTTCTCTCAGCATTCTATAGACTTCGACAATTTCCTCAGCACTGTACCGCATTCTTCACACCCTTTCTATATATCTGAAGACCTCTTCATGGTAGGCTTGCACTTCTACTCCTAGTTCCTTACCCTTCTCTTGCAATTGCTTTCTTAACTCCGCTAGGGACACTTTACACTTCGATATGTCTACTACCATTATCATTGCAAATATTCCTCTGACTACGGTCTGTGAAATGTCTATTATGTTGGCGTTATTTTCCGCGAGCTTAGATGCGATCCCTGCTACTATTCCCGGTTTATCAGCACCGACCACAATGATTACAGCGTTCTCCATCTGGATTATGTATGAGTAGAGTAATTTAACTCTTGGGATTTTTTCCGTATATTAGTTCTAGAACTTATTTATAATTGTAGATAAATTGTGATATGTGCAATATATTATTAATTACACTTTAAAATTTGATTAAGGGTTCCTACCACCAACTCTGAGCAAAATATTTATACTATCCTGCTATATATATAGTAGGAAAACTAAGATGAGGGAGACTATAGAGGTGACCGGAATTGCGATTCCTAAAGTATATAGCTATCAGTTGGACTTTATGGGGAGTATCTCTATATTTGTTTTCTCCATACTTAACTATTCTCCTTGAGAGTTCTATATCTTCTCCTTTTCTTATAGACTTAACATATGTAATAAGTTCTATTGCTGGAATACTCTTTATAAATCTATTAAAAGTATTTAGAGACGAAAGCATCACTAAGATGTCAATAGTGGTTTCTGGACTAGGTCTCATCATACTTGGGCTGTCAAACAACGCTATAAGCGCAATATTAGGGTTATTAACATACAACACTTACTGGATCGCCGTACCGTTCTTCTATTACAATTTATCCAGAGCAGAGAAAGAGCAGTTCTCAAAGACTTGGGCAATTTCTATGATACCGGCACTGATATTACCTATTGTTGGAGGCTTAATATCCCTTCATATTGGAATCAGAGCTATCTTCATAATTTCAGGGGTACTGATGATTTTGTCAGCAGTTCCGTTAACGTGGGTAAAGTTTAATATTGAAGGGGAGGGGCGTTCCGAAAATAGGGAGAGTTTAATTCCGCTTATCTTCTCCGTTCTTCCCTTATCTCTAGCCCTCCCCTTCTTATATGAGCTGAGGTCCTTTGAGTTATCAACCGTCTGGCTGACGTACGAGATAGGGGAAGTAGTAGGTATATTGTTAACATGGATATCGTGGAGGAATAATAACTCCTTAGCTGTAGCGCTACTGATCTTTTCAACAGTGATTGTAAACTCCTTTGTAGCATTAGGAGGTTTTTACTATGGGCTATCGGAGGCTGTC
This sequence comes from Stygiolobus sp. CP850M, assembly GCF_037389425.1. Classification (NCBI taxonomy): domain Archaea; kingdom Thermoproteati; phylum Thermoproteota; class Thermoprotei; order Sulfolobales; family Sulfolobaceae; genus Stygiolobus; species Stygiolobus sp. CP850M. Next base: position 92 of record NZ_JBBHKR010000105.1, on the reverse strand, counting down.
CTGAGCTCCGGAGTAGGTAGCGTAAACCCCAGAAGCTTCAAGACTGCCATCAGAGTAGCTACTATGGAAGCTTCGCTATGGACAATAGGATA
>NZ_JBBHKR010000104.1:0-24038 GCF_037389425.1 Stygiolobus sp. CP850M | reverse complement strand
CCTTGGGTTTCGGCTTAGGTTCAGCTATAGCAAATCCCTTTATTACTTCAGCCACAAACTTCAGGTTACCGACCCTTGTGATTGGACTCGTAGAGTTAATGATACTGCCCGTTTTATTATTTATAGTAGATTATCCCAAGAAAGTGAAGGGTGAAAAGCCAACTAAAGTGGTCAGAACACTCACATGGTGGTTGATATATGTCTCCTTTGCAACGTCAGCCGTGCCCCTAACTGTTCTCTCTTCCTCTCTTTCCGCACTTTCTCCCAAAGATCTCCTCGTTTTATTAGTTACAATCTTTCCCTTGCTCAGCGGTATTAGTAGACCTATTATCGGTTATATTTCGGACAAACTGGGCAGGGAGAGGATTACTTCTGCGGTACTTTTTGTAATGATTCTAGGTAGTGTTTTTTTCTTGTTTAATCTCGTAGTTCCTTCTGTATTATTAATAGGCTTTTTTGGAGGGTCTATGATAACTCTCTTCTTTGCTTTATCTGGTGATATATTCGGGGAAAAATATTCTACTTCTAATAATGCTATTCTCTACACTGGAAAGGCTGTAGCTGGTGTATTAGGTAGTACTGTTTTCAGTTTGTTATTACTTTATGATCCTTTTTACGCCAGACTTTTTGTCCTCATTAATGCCGTAATCGGTTTCTTACTCGTTTTCTTAGTAACAAAGGGTAGTTCTTCTAAGGTTGTCAGCTAAGAAATGAAAGTGCTGTCTTTACCGCAATGTCTTCTTGTTCACTTATTATTTTATAGTAAAGAGACAGCCCCTTTATTACGTTTTCAATACCCCTTTTGAGGTCATGAGTTTCGCTCTCGACTGTCAAACATCCATTTTCATTCTCCTTGTATTGAAAGTCTTTAGTGAGATCGTTCACCAGATCAACACCTGGGAATGGTGTTAGACATAGTTCACTCGTGGTAGATACGGTGGAGTTTTTTAGTTCTAGCGGTAGCACATACTTAACATTTCCGGGTTTTTCAAGAATTTCAGCTAACCTTTCGAGTTTTACATTTTCTAGATCTTTTAGTTTCTCTTTAGGAAAGTCATTACTCACAAGTATCACGTAGTTTCCTACTTGTTTGTAAATATATTTCCCTTCTATGCCAATGACGTAATACCATCCCTCTTCATTAACGTCCCCCATTATGTAATTTGAGATGGAGTTACGAAATTCAAGTAAGTTAGTGTAAATTTCAATTCGCGGCATTAAGATATTGTTTATTACTTTCAGATGTAAAGTCTTGTGTTGTATTTTATAATCTCTTTTTCCTCAGGTATAAAAAGATAAGTCTAGAAGTATATTCTAATTATCTTTAAACATTGTAAAAATGTTGAGTAGGTAGATAGTACAACTGATCACTTTAAAGTTTTATATAATGTATTTTTTTAGAAATTAATTTCGATTCACTTTTGAAGAGTTTATCTTTACAGAATTTAATTAAGGCTTTTTTGAAGGCTCTCCACATAGTTAAGTTTAATAGAGCTGTTGTAACGCGTGAAAAATGGAGAAATGACTCAAGAGAATAAGTCCTTATTTCTCAGGGAAAGCTCCGGGTTAGTTAGGGAAGTGAGCCCATGGGCATCAATGTCAGCGACATTCGGTCTCGTAACCGGTGGAGTGCCAATCCTTATACTGTCGTGGCTCTTCACAGCCCCCGGGGCTAACTGGATACTTTCTTTTTTATTCATGTTACCCGCGACTCTGGGTACGGCTTTCCTATTCTATGTAGCTGGGGTTTCCATGCCTAGAGCCGGAGGAGATTACGTGTTTAACAGTAGGGCTGTTCATCCTGCTGTAGGCTTTGTCAATTATTGGGGTCTTTTCATAGGGTTCGCACTATCTTTAGGCTATTATAGCTATTTGGCAGCCCAGTGGTTTTCCTACTTGTTCTCTGGGATAGGTTTGGCTTATAACAATTCTTATTTTTTATCAATAGGAAATTTCTTAGGTACGACTCAAGCTGAGATCGCGCTGGGAACTGCAGTAGTAATCATGTCCTCCTTATTGGGGGCATTTACGCGCTATCAGTGGAAGTTCGTACTTTATGGTGGAATAATAACGCTAATAACGTCGGTCATCATGTTTAGTGCTTTAGTTACTATTCACCCTTCGGACTTTGCTAATGCGCTAGCACAGAATACTGGAATAGCCGACGCATATAATGAAGTGATAAATGACGCTATTTCTAACGGTTTATCATTTTATCCTACACTTTATGCTACTGTGCTGGCAGGACCCGTGGTGTGGTACTATTATACATGGTATAACTTACCTGCGTCGTGGAGTGGTGAAATGAAAAAGCCTAAACAAAACGTGTTGTATGCAACTATAGTTTCGATCTTGATTATAGCAATTTACTATATTGTCTTTACTTATCTTAACTTAAATGCTTTCGGTTACAAGTTTCTAACCGCATGGAGCTATATAAGTAATAACGGGGTAAATGATACAGTATATAACACCTTACAGGGTATAGGTAACTTCACTCCTTATTTCGCGTTCATAACGACACATAGTTTACCCCTCTTCATTATTATGTTCATAGCCCTATGGTTACCTAACTTCTACAGCAACCCACCACTAGTTGTAGCGTTAGTCAGGTATTTGTTTGCGTGGTCTTTTGACCGCATAATGCCTGCATGGCTAGCAGACGTCAACGAAAATCTAAAGGCTCCAGTTAAGGCTACAATACTAGTGGGAATACTAGGTGAAATAGGAGTTTTACTATACGCATTTAATACTCCAATAGCGATTGTAGATACAACCGTCGTGTTCGAGATAGGATATGCTGTTTTCGCACTCTCAATAGCTCTTATGCCCTTCTTAAGGGCTAATTTGTTCAGGAATACAGTAGTTTATAGAAAGACCATAGGTAAAGTGCCGATAGTCAGCATAATAGGGTTCAGTGTGTTTGCGTTCCTAATATATATTCTTGCTATTACATGGGGTAATCCAGTTCTATTGCCGATAAACTTACCTACTCTGGCTTCGTTAGCGGTAATTTATGCTTCTGGTATTGCAATTTACACGATAGCCTACATTTATAATGAGAGAAAAGGAATAGATCTAAGTATATTGTTCAAAGAAATTCCTCCAGAGTAGTTTCCATCATTTAAGTGTTTTTTAAGTAAAACGTCTTGATTTTATACCAAAAAGTTTTATTGGATTACTTTTCTTAGTAGTTCTCTTTCATATATTACACCTAATAGTTTACCCTCTCTATCTACTACGGCTATTACTGATGTCTCCGTTTCTCTGAACCTTCGAAGCACATCTATCACCTTAGTTTGCTCGCTCACAATTTCCACATCTTCTAATCCTACATCGCAAACGTTTAATCTCTCGTAGTAAGCTGGGTCAATTTCTAATAAAGTAGCCGTAGTGATTACTGATATAGGTCTCATTCCCTCATTAACTACTACTAATGCTCTAACTCTCTTATCGTTCATTAAGTTTACTACTTGTCTCAAATTATCACCACATGTTACAAACACTTTTTCTTCTACTACATCTTTTACTGGTATAGCTAGATTCAATTTTTTCTTAGTCTCAGTTTTAGGTCTTCCGTACTTCAACCTAAATATGAGAGGGAAGAAGAGTGCAACGTAAGTTATAGTTAATGTTGTGAAAGAGTATTGAAATTGAGATATAAGTGTTGAAGACAATGCAGTGATCAGCAAGGAGACGTCAACTCCTCCTTTGACCGATGTTCCTATTCCGTTAAGTATTGGGTCTATGTTATGAACTTTCGCCATTAGAAAACCCGAGACGAACTTACTTGTGATGACGGCTAAGAACAAGGCTACCGATAAGAAGAGGAGTTGCGGAGTTATCCTGACAAAATATAGTCCTATACTCACGAAGAAAAGAGGCTCGAAAAAGCCGTAGGTAAAGGCATGTAATCTCTCCCTTAGATGAGGTCTGTCTGCAAAGTAGTCTCTGAGTAAAAAGCCCAAGAAAAGGGCGGCTATAGCCGAGTTGAATCCGTAAATGTCCGCAAAGAAACCTACGATAAGTATAATTGATATTATTGTTGCGAATTCTACTTCCCTAACTTTAAAATACCCCTCTACAGCTTCTAGTGTTTTCGCTATATACTTACCTGAGACGGTTATTAAGATTACAAGTAATACCGTGCCTATAAGCTGTAAGAGAGAAAGGTGGGTAATTATCGAGAACGTGAAGATCGATATGATCTCGTTTAGTACTGATTGCTTGAAGATTTTTATACCTAACTTTTCCTTCGCTATACCTATGTCTGTAAGTAGTCTTGTTAAAGGTCCTACACTAGTCATTACCAAAGGTATTACAATAACTAAATCAAACATCCCTAAATAATACAAGGTTAACGAGATCACTATTAACGGTACTATTATCTCTATTAGTGATGTTAGTAAGTCTTTTTTATCTACGTTAAATCTTTCACCTATTTCCTCAGCTCCTGCGAGGAAAAGTAAAAATACTATTCCTAACGACGCAATAAACGATACAATGTCGTTAAGTTTCACTAGGTTCAAAAGACCAGGGCCTAAGATAATTCCCATGAGTATTGGTCCTACAAATCTTACGAGGTTAAGTCTTCCAAATAGCTCTTCCATCAACTTAGCTGCTAGTAGCAATACTCCCAGATATAATAGACTGGTTACAGCGATGTCCATAGCAAAGAACTTTTTATGCTTTACCGGTAAAAAGACTACCGATGTATGTATTTAAAGGAATTTCTGGTTACATCACGATCTTAGCCTTAATGATTCTTGAAGGAATAGGTTTTCCAATACCCAGTGAGGTTATAATGCCTCTGGTTGGCTATTTCTCGAAACTTGGTTATCTCGATATAGTTGTAGGAGTATTAATAGGGACTATCGGAAGCATAATGGGGTCTATTGTAGATTATTATTTGGCATTAAAGCTAGGGCCAAAATTCGTAAGGAAGTTTGGAAGATACGTTATGTTTGACGAGGAGAAGGAAAGACTACTTAACATATGGTTTCAAAAGTATGGTGTAGTGGCTGTGTTTGGTTTCAGGTTTGTTCCTGAGTTTAGGGCGTTAATATCATTCCCGGCTGGATTGGCTGGGATGAATTTAGCAAAGTTTTTAATTTTCACATTTTTAGGTCATTTAATCTGGGATTCCTCGTTAGCGTATGCAGGTTTTGTGCTTTACCAACAAGTTGATTACGTAATCACGTTGGCCGAGAAGTTCTCAGAAGTGATACTTATAGTATTCATTATAGTAGTTGCAACATATATTTTGTATAGACTTAAGTTCACTTCCCGTTCTTAATTTGCCAATAGGCTTGGTCAAAAGCCTTATTTACTGTGTTAATCAAATCGTTTAGATTGTTTACGTTATTTAAGTTTATAATTACCGTAAAAACGTTTGTTCCTCCGTTTTTACTGGAAAAACTATCTTAGGAATTTGGTTCTCGTCTTTAAGGTAGTCCTTCAGGATATCCTTAGCTCTCTCCATAACTTTCTCTCCTTCCACATCAGCATTCACATTGACTTGTAATGGATAAACTAATCCCCCTTCAGTTCTCTCCAGCTTATAGAATACTGTGTTACCCAAAAAGGCTGAGTTAGGTATCTTTACTAGGTTCCCGTTAATAGTAAGAACCTCTGTAAAGAGTAGAGAGACTTTCTTTACCTCTCCTATAATGGGAGATCCCCAAATCCAAGAAATTAACGATACTGAATCACCTGGACTTAGAGTCCTGCTTGATGTAACTAAAACACCCGAAAGGAGATTTTAGGTTACTGTCTGAACCGCAAGGCCTATTACTATACCGCCTACAGCACCTCCCACCACGACACCTGTGAGGTTTACGTGAAGTGTCGTAAGTATAGCCAGAACTAATATAGTGTAGAACACTACATCTAGAGAGAATTTTATAATATTCGCTACCCCTCTTTCAAGTTTGGCAAGGAGTGTCATTGAAAGTAGTTGTTGAATCAACCTTATTACCAGATAACCTCCTACAGCAACAATAACAACGCTGATTCCAGTCTTTATGTCTGGCTCTATCTGAGATACTGTTGAAATAATTGACTTCGGTAGGTTTGGTATTAGTAAAGTTAAGATAACTCCCGTTAGATAGTAAAGTATTGCTAAAGCTACTAATATAACTAAAATTTTAATGAGCTGATTCCTCCATTGCATAAAAGTGGTTAGAGTCTACTACTAAAAAGATTAACTAGACTTAAGTCTTCTATATAATCTATAAAAAAATACTACAAGTGTTATTTGACCGAAGTCAAGAACCAATTCTGGTGGTGCTGCACCGTATTTTATATAAAAAAAGAAGGGAAGGATTATCATTTCTGGTTTCCAAATGGTATAGACTAAATAAAAATTCAGGTAATTTATTATGCTAAACGAAAGAGCAGAGGCATCGATTAATGAGTTAATCATCATGTTTTTAGATCCCCAGAACAGGACAGTGAAAACAATGAAGAACATAAGAAGGATAAAGCCGGAGAAAGACAAACCTACTGGAATTTGTAGGTCGTAATTAGGGAAATGCGTAGGTTCATCTATTGGTGCTAAAGGTCCAAAAGCTAGAGCTATGATTATAAATAATATTGTTAGTGCAATGACATATGAATAATAATCGATAATTTTGCTAAAACTCATTCAATTTCCTCTTCTTTGAGTTTTAATAAAACTTTTCCTATCTCCTCCACTAGTTCCTTGAGGGTAACGTAAGCTTCTATAACCTTTTCTCTGTTATGCCCGTAGATCGCTAAATTGTTCATGGAAATACAATAGTGAGGGAAAAGTAAGCCGTAATCACCACAGAACTTTGTAAATTTTACTTCTATATTCTGGCTGAGTTTTAGTTCCCTGAACGGTATATCAACGTGGATTTTCACTTTTTTATCATAAGTTAACACTTCATGTTTCGCCTTTCCAGTTACGATATAAAGAGCCTTTAAGAGGTTTAGTTCTTCGCTAGAGAATGGTAACTTAATTTCTATTTTGCGAAAAGTTAGAAGATCAGTGTTTATTGAGAAATCCGTAACTATACATTCTTTTATACTGTTAGTCCTTTTGATTGAGTTGTTTTCAATATAGAGAACTTCTTCCTCTTTTTCGCCCTTAATTCCTGCTTTGTTGTCTTTCGTAATACATATTTCTACTTTTTTCAATTATCTCTTTCAACCTCTCCCTAAATTTCTTGGGGGGTAATTTATTTTCAATTCCTTCAATTGCCATGCCTATTCCAATCTTTTCTTCCTCCATTTCAACTTGGTCAAGTAACCTCCTTAATAACTCCAAATCTATAGGTAAAAGAAAGTTAAACATATAAGGAGAAGTAAATTTTTCGATTCTTAATTCCCAATCGTTATTCAATGGTCTAGATAAGGAGTCATTATCTATGTGTACTACTTTAGCTTTTTTCATCACAACTGAATGGTAACCTAATTTTATTGCATTTACAGCAATATAGGACTCATTATAACTTCCTCTTAAGCTATACGTTAGAACTCTTGTTTTCGAGTACACTTCTCTTTTAATGCTCATATTTACCCCCGCTATTGCAATACTTTTGCCGTAACCTTTCTCTCTGTCAACACTGAAACCCGTCTTTGTTAAATACGCTTTATATTCGGAGAAGGCAGGTGAATATTCATGCATGAAGTCTGTCTTTTTGAATCTCATGTATAAACTATTAGGATAATTGATCCATTTCTTTCCTATAATTTCTCCTGAAATAACTCCTACGTCTCTATTACTCTCGTGGAATTTTACGTGCTCCATAACCCAGTTTTTGTCCGGAATTGCATCATCATCGGTAGTTAATAGTATTTTTCCGTCTGCATTTTCTAAAACTAAATTCAATCCTTCCTCAAAAAGTCCTTCTTTTTGTTTTAGAAACCTTATGTTAAGAACTTTTTCGTATTCTTCAAATTCACGTGTTAAATTACCTTTATAGGTGATTAGAATATCGAAATCGTCTTCTGACTGCTGCATCAATGCCCTTAATGTTTTATGTAAAGATTTTCTTAACAAACTAGGAATTCCTACTGTTGCTTTAACCATATCTTTTAAACTTCGTTTTCACAGTATTTATTTGTGAATACTAAATTACTGGCGATTCTTTTGATAATCTCCGTGCTAGCTAATGTTTACTTAGCTTATTTATTGTCTCACGTAATGCAGACTCAATACATAGGTTATGCTAGGAATATTTCTACTAATTCTTTTGCAAGTTCTTACTCTTCAATTAATTCTCATACATCATCTTTTACACGTTCCGTAAAATTGGTCTTAACACATGATTCTCAAGTCACTTTCTCTCTAGTTAATAACGGTAACAATATAACTTATGCACTAGTAATAATAACATTAATACACGAAGGACATCATGAAGAAAAAGTAATAATCTTAACGATTCATAATGCATCTGTTACTAGTGAGTTAGATAAAGGTGTTTATAAAGTAGAAGAGGAATTCAGTGTGGTTTATTCTGGGTACTTAAATATAAGTGAAATTTCCGTTAATATTAGTGTAAGTTCGATTGATGAAGAATAGGATACATTGTTATATACACGAGATAGAATTTTTATAAGATAGATTGATTCCTGATAAGTAAAGAATTACATATAATATTAAGTAAAAACTAATGAAAAATCATCAAAAATCATTGAGAAAGATGCGCTATTTACCTATTAATATGGGTAATAAGAAAATTGCAAACATTAAATTAAAGAATACAACAATTGTTATAATAGTATATAACTTATTTCTTTCTATAGCAAATTGGATAATTCCTAAGAGTACTCTGATCACGGGAGTTGCTATTAAGATCATTAGTCCTAAATATATATAATCTAGAGGACGAAGGATAGGTAACCCTGAAGGAATTTCGTATGGCATAAAAATGGAACTGTTAACTATTGAGTTAGGAGATGCTATCTGAGTTATGCTAAATCCGTTTGAACCTTGAAAAGTAAAAAGGAAGATTATGCCTAGTACTATAAATATTGCACTTAGTACTACTCCTATTCTTAAAGCGTACCCTATAATGTCATTAAAATCCAAACCCCATCCCTCTCATTATCATTTGTATTCCTAAAAATATCAGAATCGCTGTAAAGATATATCTTATGGATTTATTGGTAATTCTTACTAAAATTTTAGTTCCTATATAAGCTCCTATAAGAACTCCAATAGCTGTTCCAGCGGATAGGAAAGGCTGAATATACCCAAATAACCAGTAAATCGAGCTACCAGTAGCTGCTGTAACCCCTATCATAAAATTGCTAGTAGTGGTACTTACCTTCATAGGTAAGTTCATAGCCCAGTCCATACCCAGAACTTTTAACGCACCCGATCCTATTCCTAAAAGTCCTGAGATAAACCCTGCAAAAAACATTATTATTTCCCCAAGCCACCATCTTATTCCTATATACTCGACCTGCCTATTTAGGGCGGTGTCATAATATTTTCCGTATAATCCGAATACCTTAGTAGTCCAGTCCGGTTTTACGGCTTTGGGAAGTTCATATTTAGATTTAGATATCTGGACAAAAACTTGCGAGAGTAAGACTATACCGAAAACTATGTATATGATAAACTGTAAGTTGTGTGAGTAAATATAGGCTGTCGTTAGGGAACCCACAATAGAACCAGAAGTAGTTGCTATCTCTAATCCCATTCCTATTCTGATATTAGTGATTCTATCTTTAATGTATGCGCTAGCAGCACCGCTAGATGTTGCTATTGTGGAAATTAAGCTAGCTCCTGAAGCATAAACTATAGGAATTCCCATGTATAAGGTATAAATAGGGACAAGAAATGTTGCTCCACCTAGGCCGGTTAATGCACCAAGAATACCAGAAAGAGCACTTATAATTACTATCGTAATAAAAAACTGTAATGGCTCTAACATACTTTAATACTCTAATCTATTGGTTTTAAGATTGTCACCTCTTATTTATATTAACACTCTTTAATTAAAATCTTATAAAAATTACAGTTTGGAATTTTAATAAAATAACGATCATAGTGACGCTTTTATGAAAATTAAGAAAAAATTTTAATTCACTAATAGGAATGTGAGTTATCGAAATGTTAGTTGAGTTATTTTTGGTTTTGCTATTCTTATCAGCGATAGTCGCAGGGTTACTAGGGAGTTTGACAGGTTTGGGTGGAGGAGTAGTATTAACGCCAATATTAGTTCTATTTTTAGGCGTTCCAGTGCCTTACGCAGTAGGAACAAGCCTAATTTCTACAATATCTACTTCAGCCTCTTCAGGATCTAGATATCTAAATGCTGGAATAGCTAATATGAGGATTGCTATATCTCTAGAAATAGCTACAACTGCTGGTGCTATAACTGGTTCATTCCTAGAATTTTTAGTTGAAAAGTATAAGTTATTTACAGTTTTGGACATAATATTCGGTATAGTATTAATATTTTCAACTATACCTAATTTTATAAGAATGTCTAGTGAGGTTCCAGCATATGTAAGTCCAGACGGATTATCAAAATTAATGAGGTTACAAGGAGAGTATTACGACGAAGCTTTAAGACAAAAGATCTGTTATCATGGAGTAAGATATCATGTTGGGCTAGCTGGAATGTATATCGCTGGACTCGTTTCAGGATTATTAGGTATAGGCTCTGGTGCATTAAAAGTATTAGCTATGGATATTGGAATGAACCTACCTTTTAAAGTAAGTACCGCTACTAGCAGTTTTATGATTGGTGTAACAGCGGCAACTAGCTCAGGAGTATATTGGGCACTAGGTCTCATAGATCCAATAATAATCGCGGCTACCGTCCCTGGTGTATTTTTGGGTTCTTCGTCAGGAGCAAGGTATTTAAATAGATTTTTGAGTAGAAGGTTAAGGCAAATATTTACTTTAGTACTAGTAGCTCTTGGAATCCAGCTAATTTTGAGGGGGCTTGGTATTTTTGGATGAAAGGAAGGTCATAAGTTCAACACTTAGATACGGGGTTATTATATCTTCTATACTAATTGTAGGCGGAATGCTAATTTTCGTTGCGTTGCACAATAACTCCTCTGTTAACATATACGCATATAATACATCGAATATTAATGATATCTTTAACCTTAACAATCCTTTGAATATTTCTCTTTACGGTCTAATTATATTAATCTCCTTGCCTGTTCTAATAGTCGGAGAACAAATAATAATATATTCTACGGAGAGAGATAAGATCTATATACTTGTTAGTTTAGTAGTTTTGTCGTTTATGATCTTTGCGATAATTATAATGCCTAGATTGTTACATTAAGATAGGTTTTTCTTCCTTCTACTTCCCTATTTTATGTTAAATTTAATTCCTTAGTTGTTTTATTATAACGTGTGAAACTACTGGGCTTAGTAACGCTTCTCTCATTTTTGATAACTCTATCTATATTATCTACTGGAGTCTCCTCTTCAGTTGCTGAAACAATATTTTATAACGGGACTGTAATAATAAGGACTTATAATCAATCAGTAGTATATCTTCCATTGCAAAACATAACTAGATTACAGGCTAGTTCTCATTTCATATTACAGAATAATAAGGTTTTTCTAGCTAATCCCGATTCTGTTCTAAGTTATCAAGCTAAAATTAACGGAGTAATAAAGATTTCACAACCTTATAACTCCTCAATTTGTATTATACTACCTTATCAGACTCAGTTACTATACTTGTATCCAGCCCCGATATCATCTACCATAACACAAAGCGGCTTTCTAAATCTTACTTTCTATAGTTCAAATATAACTATAGTGTTTTCACCTTCTGCTTCAACTTTAAAGTATAATCAAAATACAAACGGGCTTTTTACTATGTTAGTAGTATTACTGATAATTAGCGTAACTTCCACAATAACACTTGCTTACTTACTACTCAAAAATTTTAGAAAAGAGAAGGTACAGGAAAATCTAGATAGTGTGGAAGTAGAAATAGATAATAACAATCTAGATGAAAGAGACAAAATAGTTCTAGAAGCAATAAGACAAGGGGCAGATACTCTAGCTAAAATTAGTAAGATTACGGGCCTGCCTAGAACTACGGCCTATAGGAGGGTTAAGAAACTGATAAGTCTTGGATACGTTGAGGAAATAAGAGAGAGGAATAAAATCAGATACGTTGCAAATAAAAATGTAGGTGAGAATGATAATAATATATGAAAATACTCCAACTCGTAAATCGAAGACCAGTCACAGCTAATTCCAAAATAAGCATCAAACAAGCCGCAGAGATAATGAAAAGGGAAAGCGTAGGTTCAATAGTGATTACTGACAAAGATTATAATCCAATAGGTATAGTGACAGAGAGGGACATAATTTACGCAATAGCTGACGGGATTCCTCTAGAATCTTCAATAGACCAGATAATGAGCCAAAACCCCGTTACTGTTGATGGTGATGCTGACATAAGCGAAGCTGTGGCACTAATGAGTTCAAGAGGAATTAGGCATCTCGTAGTCCTAAATAAAGAAGGTAAAGTAGTAGGTGTGATTTCTATTAAGGACGTCGTTAAAGCTGTAGGTAGCATAGCACTTGATCTAGCCTTTTGGTAATTAGAACTATTTTTAATTAAAAATAAACTTTAACTAGAAAGGTTTTTATATTCAGAATAACTAATAATTAATAGCTATGGTAAACCTAAAAGGTACTAAAACAGCTGAAAACCTTAAACACGGCTTTATGGGAGAGTCGATGGCTAACAGACGATATCTCTACTTCGCCAAGAGAGCGGATGAAGAAGGCTATCCAGAAATAGCTCAGTTATTAAGGAGTATTGCCGAGGGAGAAACAGCCCACGCTTTCGGTCACCTAGACTTCATAAGACAAGGAGGGTTAACAGATCCAGCTACTGACAAGCCCATAGGAACTTTAGAGGAGATGTTAGAATCTGCAATCGCTGGAGAAACTTACGAGTTTACCCAGATGTATCCTGGTTTTGCTAAGGTAGCGAGGGAAGAGGGATTCAATGAAGTAGCCGAGTGGTTTGAGACCCTTGCGAGAGCAGAGAAAAGCCATGCTGAAAAATTCCAGAACGTACTTAAGATATTAAAGGGAGAGCAATGAAACTGGTGTTGAACCCAGAAGACAAGTCTTTTTTTGATACTTCTTTAATCACATCAGAGTTTGTGAGACAAGCCTCTATTTGTCACGGGTGTAGGCTTTGCTTTAACTACTGTTACGCCTTTCCGAAACTTTTTAAGCTAACCGACTCTAAGGGACCCAAAAACCTAACATATGAGGATGCCGTTGATATTGCGTCGGACTGTTTCCATTGTAAAATGTGCTATACAAACTGTCCTTACACACCACCACATGAGTTTGAAATGGACTTTGCCGACTTGATGGAATGGGTTTGGTTAAGTTATAAGGGCAGAAAGCCGTTAACGCTCAGGGAATTTTTAAACGAGATGCTCGACTATACTAAGATAGGTAGAGGCTTCATTGTTAAGATGTATCCGCACAGTAGGAGGCTTATGGGAATAAGTGATGACGCACCGATGCCGGAGATGAAAAAGGAGTTATTTACTTTCATAGCAAAACCCGTGAAGGTTGAAAAACCGATAAAGAAGGTAGCCCTTTTCCACACTTGTTTAGTGGACAACTTTAACCACGAGGTCGGCGAAGCATTGCTTGAGGTTTACGGAAATCTGGGAATAGAAGTAAAGATAGTCAAGGAGTTCAAATGCTGCGGAGCACCTATGCTAGATGTAGGTGACGTGAAGAGGCTAAAGGAGAATGCCGAACATAATTATGCGTTAATGCAAAAACTTGTCAGTGAAGGCTACGATATAGTGTCCCCTATCCCAACTTGTACGTTAATGCTATCCAAGGAATACCCGTTAATACTAGGTAAGGATGAGATAAAGGTGTATGACTCGCTAGAGTATTTATTAAAGCTGGAACGTGAGGGAAAAATACAAATAAAAGGGAAATTCCCTAAGTCTGTTTTCTACCATCCGCCGTGTCACTTGAAATATCTGAAAGTGGGTTACAGTGGGGTGAATTTAGTAAGGAGAATGGGAGCCAAGATAGAGATCTCAGACAAGGGTTGCTCTGGAATAGATGGGGGATGGGGATTGAGAAATTATGAGAAAGCTAAAAATGTAGGGAGTAAAATGATGACTGCATTTAAGGAGAGTAAGGCTGAAGTATTTATGACCGAGTGCCCACTAGCTGGACTTCAAATTACTAAAGCGAGCGGAAGAAGACCCCTTCACCCATTAGAAGTTATAAGGGAGGCTATGAAAAATGGGTAAAATAACTCTTCATGATATAATTCCTTGGAACGAATACGCAAAGATCAGAATGGAGAGGGTTAAATTCATAGTTAAGGTAAAAAGTAGAAGAAGGATAGATTTAGGAAATAGGTTGACACTTCTTTTCGAGAACAGAGACACTGTACTACAACAAGTTCAAGAGATGGTGTATCTTGACAGGCTGGAGAAGAAAGAAGATATCGAGAGAGAAATAAAGATTTACAGTGATTTACTGCCTTGCGGAGGTAAAATAAAGGCTACTCTTTATATTAACGCCTTTGACCAAGAAGACTTGTTGAAGGTCTTTAAGGAGCTAAAGGGGATATATAACTCAGTGTTTCTGAAAGTAGGTGATAAATTAATTCAAGGAATGCCGGAAGCCGGTAGAGAGCAAGGTGAGGCTTTTAGTACGGTACAGTACTTAACTTTCGATTTAGAAGGGGCTAAAAGCGACGATATAGAGGTTCATGTAATTCACGAAAACTACCGTGTATCGAAGAAGTTAGATGTGGATTTGGCTAGAGAACTTATCAAAGAGGCTTACGAGGAATGTTAAAATATTTTTATAATCTCGATTATTGAAAGACATTGGTTTAAATAAAATTTAATAATACTTATGTGTAATCTAAACTATTTTTAACTTCTACTTGTCAACATTTATATACTATTCTGAGAGAAAGGTGATTTATGAAATACGTAGTAGCTTATGACGGATCTGAGTATTCAAAAAAAGCAATATCATTTTTACCTAAAATATTAAAGAAGGAAGACGAGGTCTATTTAGTGACAGTAGTTAAAGAACCTCCTAGATCTCCAGAGCAGAAAATAATTGAGGAACGAAGTAAGGCGGAAGAAGCACAGAAGGAGGTTATGAAGGAATTATCCGATTTTAAAGTAAAGACAGATATATTAGAAAGTTTAGACGTCCCAGATGCAATAATAGAATACTGCAGTAAAATAGGGTGTGATATTATAGTTACCGCTAGTAGGGGGTTGACTGGATTAAAGAGGATAGTTCTAGGTAGCGTTTCTCAAGCTATTTTAAATAAATCTCACGTACCGGTACTGGTAATAAAGTAGTCCTCAGTCGATAAATAATATATTAAACAATATAATTTTTTATATTGTTAAACGTAAAACATTCTTTATATGGATATTCAAATTAGAACACATACGGCATTGCATATAGTGAAGGGTGCTTTGAGAAAGGTTTTGGGAACTAAGTGGACGGCAAGCACTTACGCTAACGGTAACCACGGCAGGATAACAGTCGTGTCCGAAAGAAAGCCCACAGATGAAGAAATGGAAAAGGTTTTCCAGTTGGCAAATTTCAAGGTAAATGAAAACATTCCAATAATCATAGAGGAATTATCTCGAGAAGAAGCTGAAAGGAAATATGGTGACGAGATCTACGATCTCTTCCCTGTTCCATCAGAGGTTAAAATACTAAAAATAGTCATTATCCCACCTGACTGGAATATAAACGCATGTAACAAAGAACACACTAAGTCCACTGGAGAGATAGGTAAGATCATAGGAGATAAGTGGAGGTACAGAAATACAAAAAAGTTGTTGGAGGTATCTTTTGACATAGAGTAATGAGTAATTGTCCTAAGTTTATAGTTCTTCAAAGTTAGGGTTTCCGTAAGAGATTTTAGCGTGTAGATAATTTACTAAATTTTAAATACTATATAAAATATATAGTTGACAATAGGCTATATTTTCAAATATAAACTACTAAGGTAAATATTATATTTATGTATCGAGTGTAGATATTCGAAATGTCAAACAGTCCCTTTAAGAATATGGATTCTTTAAAGTTAACATTCAACCACATAAAGATATGGTATACAGCCGGAATGGGTTTTTTTACTGATGCCTATGATTTATTAGTTATATCCTTTATCTTGGCTACGTTTAATGATGCGTATAAATACTACGGAATGTCAATGCCCGGCTTCACAAATTATTTAATAGGCCCTAATAGCGCCTTTTGGACAGGTCTTCTGGGTTCATCAGCGATAATAACTGCAGTACTTGGCGAACTAATCTTCGGATTTTTAGGAGATAAATTAGGTAGGAAAGCCGTATACGGTATTGAGGCATCTTTGCTAACAATTGGTGCTTTGTTAAGTGCATTTGCATGGAACTTACCTTCGCTCATATTCTTCAGGTCTATACTGGGACTAGGAATAGGTGGAGATTATCCAATATCTGCTACAATAATGAGTGAATACGCAAACGTAAAAGATAGGGGAAAGTTAGTCGCCTTAGTCTTTGCTAACCAGGGCATAGGTTCAGTAGCTGCACTTGCTGTAGGTGTTATATCGGCCACTATATTTCCTCCCGATATAGCCTGGAGAGTAATGGCAGGAGTAGGAGCTATTCCCGCAGCAACGGTAATATATCTGAGGAGGAAAGTCCCAGAGACTCCTAGATACTCTCTTTTAGTTAAGGGTAGCACAGAAGAAGCTAAGAAGGCAGCTAAATATTTAGGAACTGATATTGAGGCAAACTCTAACGTGAGAAGCGGACATAAAGGAGTTAATGAGTTCTTATCTACTTACTGGCCCGTTCTGATAGGGACTGCCGGATCGTGGTTTTTAATCGATATAGCCCTTTATGGAACTGGTGTATACTCTTCTTCGGCTTTAGCTCCAGTGTTCGGGAGCCCGTTCCCTTCCCATGCAACCACATTATCTCTAGGCGAGTTTCAGTCCGATTTAGCTAAAGCATTGTTCTTAGGTGGAGTACCTTTCTTAGCAGGATTACCAGGCTACTTTACTGCTGTTGCTTTGTTAGATAAGCTTGGTAGAAAATTGATACAACTTCAAGGATTTATCGTTCTGGCAATAATTTATGTTGTGGTAGCTTCAGTTATGGTGGTGAAAGGGACAAAGGTAGAAGGTTTCACTATAGCTCCGACGTTAGCGTTTATCATTTACTCCTTATCTTTCTATTTCATAGATTTCGGTGCAAATACTACTACATTTGTAATCCCAGCTGAAGTTTATCCAACTAAATTTAGAACAACTGGTCATGGTATATCAGCAGCTTCTGGAAAGTTTGGTGCTGCAATAGCCACATATTTATTTCCATCATTATTAGCTGCAATAGGGATAAAGGAAATACTTATAATGCTCGCAATACTGAGCGTGATAGGAGCCATACTAACGTATGCACTTATTCCAGAGCCTAAGCTGAAACCCCTAGAGGAAGCCTCAAGGGAAAAGATAGAAGTGTCTCAGTGACTTACTTTAATTTTTTCATATAAAGTCTGTTACGCCCCGATTTATTTAGGTAAACTGAAAAGTCTCACCGAAAAACTCCTTTTCTACTCGCTCCTCATGATCCTTAAAGTTAGTAGTAATACTAGATTAACCGATATTATGTTAAAACCAGCTGTTAATAACAGCGTGATCTAAAAGTTCTTGCGATCGAATAATGGATTTTTCTTCGTATTATCATTTTTATTTTATCCTAAACTATTTCTTCTCCCTCAATAATAAGTACTCATAAGAACACTTAGTTAGTATTATTTCTTAAAAGTAAGCTCAAGGCTTAAGACAAAGGGTCTAGTTCCAGAATACATTCTCTATGTAGTTTATCCTAAAAAGAAGTCCTCAGACTACATTTGAGAAGAAGCAATGAAGATGAGTATTAGGTGATCAGTCAGGATTTACTACATAAACTGTTAAGTTTAATCTAAAAGATTTTTCTCTGTGACTCACCTCCTTATTTTTCTATCCTTTCTGGTTTCTAAACGGAAAATACATTAGTGAGCTTTTTAGTTTAACGTTTTTATATTACTTTACTTAAACGTTTTATGATATGATAAAACTACATTCGGTAATTCTTTTAATACTTTTTATGATAAATCTGTTAACATTCTTTGCCATATCTACAAATACTTATGCATCTTATGTAGGACCAGAAATTGGGAACTCACAACTTATAGGCTATTTGAACCCTCAACAACCAATATGTATAGGCATCCTCATACCGCCTAAAAATATGAATGAACTTTACTTATTAGCTCAGGAAGTAGCTTACCATCAGATAAAGCCAATTCCTACTCCGCAATTATTTTCAATGTTTGCCCAAAAGGATAAGGAGGATCAGATAATAAAATTCTTGAAAGAAAATGGTTTCCAACTTGTCTATAAGAGTCCCTTCGCCATTATAGCTGAAGGATATGTATATCAAGTAGAAGATGCGTTCCATACTAAATTAGCTCTATATAAAGATGGTAATGTTTTCTATTATATGCCTGTGACAGAACCAATAGTTCCGTCCGAATTTAGTGGTGTTATGATTCAAGGTCTAACTAACTATACTAACGTAAACTATCAACTAAACCTGATCGAGTTAGGAAAAGTAAAGGGGAATACTCTCATACCTTATATTAATTCCGCAGTAGCTAACGTGACTGGGTTTAAGTATCTATCATTTGCCGCTAATATGTACACTCCTCAAGATATAGTTGGTGCTTATAACATTACACAAGGAGGAAAGAATGTAACAATAGCGATAATTGATGCTTACGGGGATCCAACAATATTACAAGACCTTGCTTTATTCGATAAGGAGTTTCATTTACCTTCAGCTAATATATCCATTATTCCAATAGGTCCTTATCATCCTATTTTCGGTTTAACTACTGGTTGGTATTTGGAGACAGCTTTAGATGTTGAAACAGCTCATTCTATAGCTCCTTTTGCACACATCGATTTGGTAGTTCCTTCAAGTGTTACGTTTATCCCTGAGGCAATAGATTATATTGTCTCTAATGATGTTGCTCAAGTAGTGTCGATGAGTTTTGGTATTCCTGAGAACGTTTTAGGTGCATCTGGACTGTTTATCGTTTTTCAGGGGACAGCTTATCCAAATACACCATATTGGGATTATTACTTCGCCTTAGGAACTGTTGAAGGAATAACCTTTCTAGCATCATCTGGCGACGAGGGTGCAACGGCAGGAGGGCTTTCAACTTATAGTGGTGTATCTTATCCAGCCACAAGTCCTTTTGTAACTGCAGTAGGAGGAACGACATTATTCGTTAACGTGACATCAGGGTATTTATCGACAGAAAATTCTACAGCAACTTACGGGTATGAAACAGCTTGGTCTTTTGATAACATGTTCTTCTTCCCGTATGCAGCTTCTGACGGAGGTTATAGCGAAATATATCCTAAACCATGGTACCAAATAATGATCAACGGTTCCACTAGGTCAAGTCCAGATGTAGCAGCTGTTGCTAATCCCTATACTGGCGAAATAGTATATGTTTTAGGACAGCAGGTAGTAATAGGAGGTACTAGTTTATCCTCTCCTATATGGGCTGGTATTGTAGCGGATATAATATCTCAGACTCATAAACCAATAGGGCTCTTGAATGACATACTTTACTGGATATACTCTAACTCCACATTATATCAGAAAGCTTTCCATCAAGTTACATTTGGGTTTAACGGGCTATATACTGCTCATTCAGGTTATAACTTGGTAACTGGGTTAGGGTCTCCTGATTATTACTGGTTACTTAAGGCTGTTGAATATTATGAATCGATACCAAGGCTGGACGTATCGGTTACAGCTGTGGAACCTAACGTTCAATATCCATGGTTTATGTATAATTCTACGTTCATGATTATTTCTAAGGTATCCTATCCTAATGGAACCGAGGTTACGAATGGAAGCTTTAATGCTTACATATATACGACCAAGGGATTACTTACCTCGTTACCTCTGATCTTTAACGGCTCTTACTGGGAGGCAGTATACACAATTAAACCCAGCAATCCTCCAAACATATGGTATATAGTAGTGAACGGAACAGTTGGCAAATTAAGCGGAGTCGGAGCTTATGAGATAGACATAGGTCTCTCAGTTAACATAATTTCACCGGTGCCTTTCCCCTACGGTCTATCTATACCGCCTAACTCTCCATTTTCTATCGAAGCTTGTGTGTATTATCCAAATTTAACCCCTGCCAATGTATCCTTAGAAGCTCATTTCGTTCAAAATAATGCTGTGGTATATAACGTAACGCTTTTACCTACTTCCACTCCAGGTTTATATAAAGGGGTATTTGCTGTGGTCACTCCGTCTAAAGAAGGAGTTTTTGTAATGTTTGTTAATGATACCTACGGCAGTGCATTCTCTTATGAGACCATAGGAGGGCTTAACTTGATCACTTTGATTTTTACTCCTATTGATGATGGATTTCCATCAATTTCACCTAGTCAGAACATTACCATATTAGCTTTTACATATGATCAATTTGGATTAGGTATATTCACAAGTAACGTAACGGCATATATATACTCGCCTAAGGGGAATTTAGTTGGTAAAGTGAACCTAACACCTGCAACTGAAGCAACCCAGTTCGGCGTCTACAATTTGTTTGGTTTCCAAGAGGGTAATTTTACTGTCCCAGTAAATGCTTCACCAGGTTTCTATAGAGTAGTAGTAGTAGGGTTTTATAACGGGTCTATAGGCTTAGAAGAGATGAATTACACTACTTACTTCTATGTTTCTCCCTCAACTGCATCTGTAGATGCTAAAAGCGTAGGTCAAGTATTCGAAGGCCAATACATAAAAGTCTATGCTAATATAACTTATCCTAACGGAACCGAGATAACTACTGGTATATTTACAGCTACACTAATACCATATCAGAACGAGAATCAACAGATCTTTTTAGAGTCTGAAAACGAGGTTCCACTTCAATATAACTCTACATTGAAAGAGTGGGTGGGTTTACTTAGAGTGCCGGGAGGTATAAATGCTACTGTATATACTGGGAACTCTATATACTCTCTGGCTGGTCCTTGGAAAATAGCTATATCCGGGGCAAGCTATAATGGGTACAACTCTCTATCTTATGGAGGATATGTTCAGGTTGAACCTTATGTTTATTTGCCATCACTAAATCTAGGCTCATCAAAAATAATGTATTTACCGTTGATAACTGAAGTAAATGGTGCTTATGAGATTCAAGGAGTTTATATTCCAGCTCTAAATCTCTCAAACGGAAAATATATGATACAGAATTCAATAATAGGTTCCCTAGTATCTCAGAACTCAACTGTGATTGTAGAGGGATCAACAATATCAACTATTACTTCTTTAAATTCTAATTTAGAGTTAATAAATACGAAAATAGAGAATAATCAGGTAGGAATATACTCAATGGGTTCTAATATAACATTGAGTTCGGTAACTTTTGAGAATATAAATTTAGCTCTGAAATACGTAAATAGCAGTATAGTTACATCTGGTACGAGTTTTATAAATGTTAGTAAAATAAGCAACTTCCCAACGCCTCAACTTTCCTACCCCAATCAAATCACCTATCCTACGTCCTACATATTGGCTAATATAACCAATTATAACACCTCTGTGTTGAAAATCATAAAAGTTCTAGTGGATGGTAAACCGGTGAACTTTAGTGTAAGTCAGGGAATTAACGGAGTAGAAGTTAAGATACCGTTTAACTCAACCGAGATGCCTTCTGGAGTGAATGCTGTCTCACTCAAGGTTTATAATGGTATGTATTATGATCTTTCCTTTAGTGTAGATAATCAATATCCGTTCCAGAGTTTATCGTCATCAGTAGCTTCTTCGGTAAGTTCAACTAGAACATTAGCGTTATCGTTAGGTTTGGTAGCTATAATCTTGTCCGTTTTAGCTATAATTATAACCTTTAGGAAGGGAGGTGGCAAAAGTGGTAAATGAAATGAGAAAATTCTTCGTTTCATTTTTAGTTTTTCTTATAGTTTTTTCTCCTACATATTACTCTCTAAATACTGTAAATATTCATGAAAATACCTTAACAATCTCTAGGCCTCAACTCTTTTATAACATCACCTCGCCTATCCTTAAAGGGTTTACAGACCCTAAGTATTACTCCTTCCAGGCCTACGAGGTAAAGCCTCCTAACGTTACACCAGTTATAATTCATGTAGCCACCAATGCAATATTTAATAACACCGGTTTGACGCCAGAGAACTTCACCATTAAGGTTCCTAATGGTAGTTATAGCATGGTTATAATGAACGTGAGTATTTCGGAAAGTAACGGTATTCAATACGATAGGCAGGTTTACATATTTATTAATGGTGTCCCTATATTTTGGGGCTCTACTCAAGAGATCAATAATTCTACCGCTTCTGTAGACTTAACC
Organism: Stygiolobus sp. CP850M; assembly: GCF_037389425.1. Taxonomy (NCBI): domain Archaea; kingdom Thermoproteati; phylum Thermoproteota; class Thermoprotei; order Sulfolobales; family Sulfolobaceae; genus Stygiolobus; species Stygiolobus sp. CP850M. Next base: position 1,582 of record NZ_JBBHKR010000104.1, on the reverse strand, counting down.
ATGTTTGAGAACTTATTAGTGGGCAGAAATGTTACGTTTCAAGCCGTTATAGAGAACTTCTATGATGCTAAGCTAAACATAACGGGTGTTTACCATCTTAATATCACTCTATTATTGTATCCCGGTATCGAACCCAAGGGCTTACCTAATATGTTTATCCCTCTCTTCGTGTCTAAGTACAACTACTCTTATATCATTCTCAATCCTTTAAACCCCTCCACTAGCCAAATAGTTAATATTCCTAACGGAACATATATGATGAAACTACTGATTTATGAAGAAGGAGGAGGGCTTGACGAATTCTGGTACACCAATGAGCCTGCTACAAGAAGTATTGAAGTATATTACAATGGTAGCCTTGTCGGTGTGGTAAACCCGTACCAAACTATCTATACTGGAGGAATAGATCTATTCTGGTGGAAACCTATTCCATCCATTAATACATTAGCATTTCATACACCGTATATAATCGACCTTACTCCTATGTTAGCTCTAGGTAATAAGGGTGTTATTACGGTTCATGTCACGAATCTAAGGGAGGCATTACAGATCACTGGGTCTACTGCTTTTGATTGGGATATTGCAGGCGTATTAATGCTATGGGTTAACACTTCTAATCCACTTATCTCAGGCAAGTTATTAACGAGCTATACAAGATACGTAGACTCTACGCCCATATTTACTGCTGGGTTCTCAGGAATATATTATCAAGAGGTAGGGAACTACCTCGTAAATTACTCGGCAGTTTTGAAGTTTAAGAGCGGTACTGAATATTCTCTAGTAACACAAGAAGGTAGGTTTACTGCATATCAGACTTTTAATAATATATATGAGAAAGCATATCTAGATGAAACGTTTAGCGAATATTCACTAGAAAGCGGGTTAGTAAACTCCTCAATGGTCATAAGAGGCAACTATCCTATACTGTTACAATTCTCAGCATTTGAAACTCCAATATCCAATCCCAATGTAATTCCTTACAACTTGACTTATATTCAGAACGGTACACTATCATTAGGATTATATTACTACTTTAGTACCTCCTATTCTTCGAGTAATAATACTATGTGGATCAAAGAAAATGAGACAAGTATAGGAGGGTTCAGTGGCATCTTAGAGATTATAAACAAATATGGTGGGGCATTACTAGTAAGCCTTACATCTAATAATGCCCTAACTGAAAAGAGCCTTACCGCCGAGTTCCTAGTTAATGGTGAAGGCTATAAAGAGTTATTTAACGCTGAAGCTTCGCAAAACAGTACCACTAATTTAGCTGGCTACTACATTAAGATCTCAGTGAACTATATTCCGATTAGCTAATTTTTCCCTACTAACGTTTTTTGTCTGTTTTGATAAACTTAAAACTGTAGAATAGAGATTTTTCTTATGTCAAAGATTTCTCAAATAGAGCCTATATTATTAGCTCATCCCGAAAAAGGGAGTGCCACATGGGCTTCAGTAATGATACTTGTAAGGGTAGTGACCTCAGATGGAATGATAGGATATGGAGAAGCTGTCCCTACACTTAGAGTTATTAACGTATATAATACTATAAAACAAGTAGCTAAGGGTTATATAGGAA
>NZ_JBBHKR010000103.1:0-17542 GCF_037389425.1 Stygiolobus sp. CP850M | reverse complement strand
AAGGCGTTCATAAAAATTAGTTCAATTGCTAGAACTTGCAATAAATGCTATAAGTCCTACAGTTTTCACATCATCTTCTTAACCTTTCTCAGTGTTACAATAATAATTGAATTTGAAAATATTATTTTATAAGATATAATAGGAAAATTGTTTTTAATATTAGATTAAATTTCTTAAAGAATGAAATAAAACTCATTATTACTGTTACTAAATATAAATCCAATAACGTATTCATTAATATTTCCTATTACTTACAAATAAAGGTTTAATCTCTGTAATAATTCTTATATTTTCAAATGCTATGTCTTTTCCCAACCAAATTCACTGTATATTTGTCCTTTTAATAGTCCTAAGTCAATTGCTTGTCTTACATAAGGAACTATATTTTCTGGAAGCTTGCTAAGCTCAAACCATCTTAAAGCTTCAGCCTTATTAGGTTCTTTAATTGTGGGTTCACCTATCCACTTAATTGCACTAAAGAAAAAGTCTACTCTCTCCTGGTTTTCAAATCTGTGCATTACATGGACTAGCACTAAATCCTCACGGCTAAGTTTAATTCCAGCTTCTTCCATAGCTTCTCTTATCATCGCATTTGTTGCAGATTCTCTACCTTCAACATGGCCTGCTATAACACTCCACCAACCATCCATATACCCTGTATTTTTCCTCAATTGCAAAAGAATTTTACCTTCCTTCAAAAGAAAAAGATGGACCGAAAGTATTTGAGGATGTCTGTTCACAGGGTATGATATTAGCTAAAAAATAAAAAACTAGTCTAATTAAGTCCTATAATACCGAGATTATAATTATTAAGATTATTTTTAGAAATTAACATGTAAATATCTTATAGCAAAATAATGAGATAATCAATATGAAAATTATAACCTAGGAGGAAAGTCTTTCATATTCAGAAAAAATCTTTGTAAATTAACTTTTATTATCTTAAGATTAGTTACCGTGCTATTCATCTGTAAGTTTAACACTAACAGTTTGACCTTAGCAGTTATTCCTCATAAACTCCTCATATTGTAATATAGAATTTAATTTAATTTCGAAACATATGCCTTCATAGATTAGCCTACTCAGCCGAGTTCACTAATAAACTTAATTAGATAGTTAGAATAGAAAGATAGTATATATTTTCTACATACACAAATAGGTAACACTTTACAGAACTTCTTTTCTAATTAGTATGACTGTTATAGATTTCACGTATACGAAATCGCTGTTTTACCTCTTCATACCCTTCCCTTAAAACATTTACAACGTCATTTTCTCTCGTAACTATCATTTTGCTTAAATCTCATATTAATTAAGAAAATTTTTTTAACTAGCTTTCAAAAAAGAGAATTATGCCACTACTTGATTACGGCGAGGTAAAACTTGAGGTAAACGGTCTTAGTGACCAAGAGTTAAAAGACCTACAACAGAACATAGACAAACTGTTCAAACTGTGCCATCTAGTAGCGGAGAAGTACGGAATTGCAATGAACGATGACGAAGTGAAGAAAATCGTGGACTATTTAGACCAGTTTACGGAGAACATGAGGGATGCTGTGTTTAAGAAGGGAAACAGCACGATAAAGGTAATCTTAGAAGAATGGGTAACACTCCCCAACCAGAGGAGGTTGATAGGTCTGTGGTACTTGTTGGACAAGCTGGGGTATAAGACCGACAGACAAGCTGACCTCGAGTTAATTAAGCAGAGGCTCCTCGAGTGGAGGACTAAGGCTCAAGAAAGAAACGACAAGGACGTCCTAGAACTGCTGAACTACTTCACAAAGTTAGGATTTTACAACTTCTAACCCTTTTTTCTTCTTCTTTTTTAACGTATACCGAGGTAGTGTGGTTAGTGTTAACTAGTTCTCCTCAGAAGGCGAGACCTCTATTAACCACATCTTTGAAAAATTTTCTAGTTTTCATTACTGTTATTTTTCATTATCTCTTCCAATTTGCTTAAGACATACGCGTAATTATATTCAGCTTTAAGAGTCTCTACAGTCACCTTTCTCTTATCTGGGAAATTGCTATTGAGTATTCTAGCGAAGGGCTCTCCGTTAACACTTATCTCTATCTTTTTGTAAAATGACTCACAGAACAACAACTCTCCTACGTCACGTTGTCCCTTAACCTTATCGTGCAATAAGATTACTTCAACACCCTGACTCATTCCTGACCTTCTAACACCTTGATCACCACTGATTACTGCCAGAGGGGCTGGTAACTCCTTCTTCAATGCTTTAGCTTCATTAATTAGAGCGACATCGGAACCTCTGCTAGATTCGGAGACCGGGACTTGCTTATGTATTCTTCTGTATGAACTCATGGCTAGGTAAAATTTAGGGTCTTCTCCCTTTTGTGTAGACTTAGTGAGCCTCAACAGTTCGTTATAAGTAGACCTCGAGGGGAGTAGACGGGGCCCATTTTCTCTATCCCAGGTGATCTTGGCGAGCCTTTCCCCTAGATGTACGTAAGCGTTAACGTCAGCTAGGAAGAAGTAACCCTTTTTGACGTATTCCCTGATCTCTTCCTCTTCCTTAAACCTTATATCTCCAGACCTCAATTTACATAGTTCTTCAAAGTCCTCATCATAGTCAACCTTACCTAGAAGAGAATAGAGGTTTACCAAAGCCTTTAGAGACTCCACTTTGATATCGACTTTTTCAGGTAAGTTCGGCACTGTCTTAGGAGGGTCGTATGAAACACTCGTGCCTTTCCTCACATCGAAAACTGTTATTTCTTGAAGCGGTACGTAACCGAAAATATGGTATCCCTTGCTCTCTTCCTTTAAGTAAGCGTAACGAACCTCTCTAGCCTGAGAATAGTTGAGTACGGCAATAGCCATGTACTTCCTCCCCGGGGTTATGTCAGCCACATCTATACTGATATCCTTAACCTTATCCCTCCAATTGTTTATCCCAACTCCAAGTTCTAAGACCTTAGTCTCGGCATTAATCCCGAAGGATTTCATTACCCCGGTTAAGTCTAGATCTCGTGCTTCTTCTGAAAGAATTAGGATTTTGTCGGGTCTGATCCCGGTAAATATTTCTGTCATTATTGCGTCTAACGTAGTGACAAGTTTATTTGAGCCGAGTGTAGCGAGGATCATTAGTGAATAATGATAAAACTAATATATATATATTGAATGGAAGATAGAATCTCGTGCATTAAGGTGCATAGAGTCTAGTCCAAGGGATAATAACATCCCTATAAAGACGAATGTATCTATTCAACGTGCCATACTGACACTAATCACGTCCTTCCTAATGGGACTGTGGAAGGACAGTGAGCATATCATTCATTAACGAGACTAGACTAATGGATTCCTCTAATTTCAAATGGAGTTTGGATCTCTGAGCCGCTCGATTACTTTCTAGGTGTAAAGACCGAACCGATGAATTGACGTTCTTCTGGAATAAGGAAAGTTCCAGTAACGGTTGCAGGGAACCTTATAAGAGTAGCTTCTGCCAGAACCGTGGTAAAAGAGGCGATTAATAATCAAAACTGGGCTACAGAAAAGCTATCCGACATAGCTAAGCCTATAGCTATAAAGGTGTGCTTTCAAATTTTCTTAAATATGCTTAAGCCAACTATATTCTTGTGGTAAGCAGGGTCAACGATTGGATTAGGCAAGCTGAGAGAAATTTTAGATCTGCTGAAATTAATTATCAAAACGAACTTTATGAAGAAACTTGCTATGAAGCTCAGCAAACTGCAGAAAAAGCTGTCAAAGCTTTGTTAAGTTATTTTCATAAAGAACAGAGAGGTCATTCTATTACCTTCCTTTTACAGTCATTATCTATTCACATTCCAAGTGAAATATTAAGATGTGCACAAGAACTTGATAAACATTACATACCCTCACGTTATCCTGACGCTTACGATCAAGGTGCTCCTGCAGATTATTACAATAAAGACGATGCAACTAGATGCTTAGATTGTGGTAGAAAAATTTTATCATGGGTGAAGGACGTTGTGGGAGGAACTTTGCAAGGAATATTCTAAGTTTAATCCAAAGCTAGTAGTGTTATTTGGATCTTATGCCAGAGGCGATTATACTAACGTGAGCGATATTGATGTTTTGGTTGTTTCCGACGTTTTTCCACGCGATCCTAGGGAAGGTTTCGCAATGACCTATACCATGAAATTCCCCAAGGTAATGCCTGTAGCAATGAACACCCAAGTTTTTTTAAAGAAGTTAAATGAAGGATCTACGTTTATTCTTGAAATTATAGAAGACGGTAAAATATTGTGTGGAGATAAGGAATTTGAAAACGATGTTTTAGAAAAATTCAAGGAAATTAGAAAAAAGTTTAGAAGAAAAGGGAAGTTATGGGAATGGTGACAAAATCTCACCATAAAATTCTTTGTATATTTCTTTCGGGATTACGTATGGTGGGCAGTCGAGTGGGTCAGAGAACCACTTGAAAGGGGGACTTTCATCCAAATTACGTCTAGTCCTTTGAAGGAAAGGAGATAACGGTTACTCCTCCTACAGTCCCATTAAGCCCTTAATCGAACTGGGAAGAAGCATCATTAGCGTCACTGAAAGATTAAGGAGTATTTAAATACAAGGCTATCCATCTGGCGAGGCTTTCCGCCCCCTTAACCTCAATTTTTGTAATTACTAAGTTTTGGCTTCTACTTTCCTTTCTTATTAACTTAGCTAAGTTGAATCGCGTTTAAATAGTCTGTAGCCAAACTAAAACCTATGAGAAGGAAAGTTGAAGGCTTAATACAAGGCAAGGTCACTAGAGACGGGGCTGGGGTAAAGCTATACCGCGTCTTTGGTGGCTTAGAAACTGTAGACATTACCGACCCCTTTCTTCTATTAGACTTCTTCGGCTCCAATAAGCCTGAGGAGTACATCATGGGCTTTCCTTGGCATCCTCACAGAGGGATAGAGACGGTAACACTATTATACAAAGGGGTTTGGACTTCATAGGATTTCATAATATTTAATATCAATCCTCAGCCGTTGGGCTTCACCGGAGTCACGGGGCATTGCCCCACTCATACCCCTCCGCCCCTTTAGCGGGATAACCCCGACCCACCTACTCCCAGTGGGAGTAAAAAAGAGGTGGGGAAACCCGCACATCTTGAGGTATATATTCAGAGATGCGTTCAGTTGCCTATCCAGAGTGAAGCCACACCTCTCGCAGTGAAAAGTCCTGCCGACCTTTCGGGAAACCCATCCACATCTGGGGCAGGACTTGGAAGTGTGGTAAGGGTTCACCTCCTTAACAAAGGAACCGTAAAGTGGAGCCTTATATTTAAGCACACGGTGTATAGTCCTCCATACAGTCCTTGAAATTCTCTTAGACAGCTTGTCGTTTGCATCTCTAAACATCTCTTGTTTATTTAACTTCTCAACAGCAAACATAGTGAGAGGATACATTTCCAGCAACTTGTTCACGAACTTATGAATATAATCCAGCACACGATTCCTCTCCCTATGAGAATACTTCTCCATTAACACCTTCCCCTTACTACCGTGCTTTGAAGCAAAAGATTGTATTCTACCCCTCTTCAACTCCATACCGTATTTTAGACTGTACAACTCCTTCAGGGAGAAAGTGACGAACTTATCACCATCGTAAGCATCTAATGTGTAAAGATTACTATCAATAGATAGAAAGTCAAGGGGCGTAAACCAAGGTAATTTATAACGGAATGGTAGGTGAACTTTATCCTCCTTAATTATGGGCTCACCTAAATCAAGCCCTTTAACCCTCCTTGAAAACCAAGTGTGAGACCAAGAGAAGGTTAAATACTCGTAAGGTCTTACAGTAATCCTAACTTCTTCGCCCTCAACCTTTCTAAGTGTCGACTTTACCCTAACGTAAACCTTCCTCAGTGTTGGTTTTCTCAGTGACGCTTGCCCTTTTTCAGCCCTCCTCCTCCATCCCTTTAATATTGAGTAAGCGTCGCTTATTGCTTTGTCAACGTAGTGGGAAGCTAACTTGTTAATCTTCTCTAACTCATCCCTCAACGCCTTGTAAACTTCCTTTTTCTTTGGCAAGGTTACTTTAACCTTAGCGAAAATTTTCTTGCCCTTCTTGACCTTCTTCCTCTCTATCTTAGTCCTCTCCCATAACCAGTCTAGAGCTTTGTGTAGTAGGTGTTTATAGTTCTCCAGTAATATCTTGCTCTCCTCCTCCTTATCGTTCTTCAGAGAGTACGTTAGGTAGACGTATTCCTCCTCTGGTTGAAAGTCATTAAGCCTTAAGCTCTTCGGCACATTTCTTCACCTTTTCGTATTTGTGACTCCTCATTTCATACAACTTTCCACTAAAGGAGACTAGTATAGAGATTAAGTCTTCTATTAACTCTTGTTCTGGTGTTTTGTCCTCCTTGTTCAGAACGACTATCTCACAGTTGTGTGCTTTGCATACTTCTTCAATTATTTCAAAGCCGAACCTAACTAGTCTGTCTGGGTAGGCTATGACAACTTTCGATACTTCGTTGTTTAGTATCATCCTCAACAACTTGAGGAATCCTTTTCTCTTCATGTTTAACCCAGAACCGACGTCAGTTATTACTTGGTCGTAGTCCTTAACGTTCTCCTCTAGGTATTTTACTTGGTTTATTAAGTCGTCTTTCTGTGTGTTTGATGATACTCTTGCGTAAAGGATCACTTTCCTCTTTCTAACAATCCCCATGAGCCTTTCGACGTCTTCTTCCTTGAACCTCCACTTCCCAGTTTCTAGTATCACGGGTTTTATGTACCCTTTCTTAACATATTCTCTGAGTGTTGCGTATGATATTCCTAGGCGTTGGCACACTTCTTTAGGTCTTAGCATTGTATAAAATTTTATGATGAAATAATATAAACTTTACGGTTTATCGGAAACTGCTCTCAAACGGCAAAGTAGAACATGAGGATAGTGAGGGTAATAAAGGTGTAATTTACGGTGTAATTTACCCCGGTCAAGCCCAATGGATGACGGCAGGCAGCGGAATATTTCATCAAGAGATGCCGAAACCTATGGATAGAACGTTTAACTACCCTTATAATCCGAACACGGTGTCTGGTCTCCAGCTCTGGATCAACTTGCCTGCAAACTTGAAGATGACAGACCCAGTTTATAAAGACGTTAAACAAATACCCAAAGAGGAGTTCGATTTTGGCACTATCCAAGTCCTATCAGGAGAATACAAAGGACTAGTGGGACCGGTGAGAGTTAAGAGCCCAGTAGACCCATCTTATTACGACGTGGAATTACACGGCGAGTTTAACGCTTCTTTCAAACACGGTTACACTGTTCTGGCGTTTGTCGTAGAAGGAAAGGTAACAGCTGAAGAGTCCCTCCCTTCAATACCAAGTGGAAACTTAATAGTCTTCAGTAGAGAGGGAGAAGAGATTAAGCTCAGCGGAGAAGGGAGAGTAATAATTCTGGCTGGTAGACCGTTATACGAACCGGTGGCTTGGTACGGTCCTATCGTTATGAACACGAGGGAACAGATCTATGAGGCTTTGGATGACTTAAGAAAGGGGACTTTTGTGAAAAAGACCGGATTAAGGGAAGATGTTTAATACCTTAACGTTAAGTTCAGAAAGGAAGGTATAATATATACACAGCTATACTACAAAACCATTTAATAGTTGTATTATCGCTATACCTAGGTTTAAGTATCTCAATCTTCCTAACTAGTTTAGTTTATAATTTAGTATTACCGTAAAAATCATGTGTCGTCATTAAGGTCACTCATCTCACAAGGACGACAATTTTACGATAGTAGGGATTACTACAACGCATACAAAACTTTCGAAAAAGCTTATAAGATGTTTCCAGACCATGAGGAAGTGCTACTGTGGAAGGGGAAGACAGAGATAAAACTGGGGAAATTGAAGACGGCAATTAACACCTTGAGAAAGATCGTTGAAGGCTATAACAAAGACTCATGGGAAGCCCTTTACACTTTAGCTTTAGCGATTTACTATTACTCCTTCTTGTTAGCGAGTTCCTCTTCAAGGAAAAAGAACCTTAAAGTAGCTCTAGATTATAGTGAGAGGGCTTATACTAATTCCAAGAAGAACAAGAGCGAAATAGCCTCTTTGCGTTCAGTTATCATTGCGGAATTAGGTCAGCTGGGGGAAGCGGAAAAGTCCTTAGCAGTAGTGAGAAGGGGAAACAATTTCAACCCCCCGGTGAGTATCGCCCTCACACACATTTACAGACTTAAGGGGTTACTAACAGAAGCCATATACGAGATAGACCGAGTCCTACTTTACGAACCCAATAACGTAGACGCATTAATCGAGAGGGCTCTGGTACTCAGGGACAAGGGAACTTACGACCAAGCGTTAGTGACCTTGGACATCGCTTTACAGACGGAACCTACCAACGTCCTAGCCATGCTCTTCAAAGCTGAGGTACTCGAGACGATCGGTAGGACAAACGAGGCTATGGCACTCTACAAGGTCATAGACTCAATAGTCTCGAGCCCTCTAATCAAGAAAAAGCTCTCAACGTCCCAGCCTAAGTCCTTGCCCTCCAAACTCCTGAGCACCTCCGCTCCGATTAACTGGGACCCGAAAGTGTGGGTGGGGAAAAAGCTCTCCATATATGAGGTAACTGACGTCTTGGGAGAGGGAGGCAACGGTTACGTGTTAAAGGCTAGGACTCCTAAGGGTAATGATGTTGCGGTCAAAGTCCTGAAAATCTACACCGGTGTACCTGAGGAACACTTCGACACACTCATAAGTGAAGCTAACAGCTTGTCAAAGCTCTCCAGCGACCCTAACGTAGTCAAGGTATACGCAGTACACGTGGACAAGTTCCTCATCGAAGAGGTCTTAGCCGGGAACTTTACGTTTTACAAAAGAGAACCTCCTATGCTCGTCATGGAGTTCATGAGGGGCGGAAACATGGCCGAGTTAATGCACGACGACAAGTTCTTCTATTCTACCCAGTGGAATAAGGCTGTGTATAGGGCTATCGCAAGTGTCGCCTCAGCTCTGTACCAGATGCACAAGTTAGGTTTGGTACATATGGACGTCAAGCCCCAGAACATATTCCTGACTGAAAAGCCCAGTTACCCCTATGATCTCCAGAACGTTAAGTTCAAGTTAGGTGATTTGGGTAGTGTTGTTAGGGTCAACGGGAAAGTGCTACAACTGACCGTGGAGTACGCCAGTCCAGAAGCATATTTGGAGAATGCTAAGCCCTACTTCGACGTGTTCTCTTTGGGCATGACCATGTATGTCCTACTTACCAGAAAACTGGACAGACCAGACCTTCAGGAGATGAACAACGCTTACAACTGTTACCAGAGAAAGGACTTTAATTGTGTGAGGGATGAGGTCAGAAAGGCTCAGGGTAAATTAAGGGGATGGGATCCCAATGTACCCGCTGAGGTAAAGCCCTTGTTAGCGTCTATGATATCACCAGACCCCGTCAGGAGACCTACTTCCTTAGAGGTACATAATTTCTTATTAAAATTGTTAAGGTGATAAGAGTCTAGGACAACAGAACAGAAAAACAAGAAAGAGTACCCTTATCTTATTTCGTTTACCACTTTCTCTATCTCTTGATAAGGAGGTTCCTTTGTAGGATCGTCAGATACCCATTTGTACCTTATCACCCCTTCTTTATCTACCACAAACACCGACCTCTTAGCGAGTATATAGCCAGCTAGTGCAGGGAACTCCCAATAAACATTATACTTCTTCACGATTTCTCTGTTGTAGTCACTGACTACGATGAAGTTGAGTTTGTATTGCTCTTTAAATGCCTTGTTACTGAAAGGAGGGTCTACGCTGATCCCTATAACTACAGCGTTCATCTCGTTGAATTTAGCCATGGAGTCCCTAAAGGTGCACATCTCTTTAGTACAGACCGATGTAAAGGCTGCGGGATAAAAGGCTAGGACTACTACTTTGCCTCTGAAGTCTGACAACCTCACTTTTTTCAACTCAGTATCCACAGCCTCGAAGTCCGGGGCTCTCTCTCCAATTTCCGGCATAGGAATTATTGTGTAACGTAAGAATTTAAACAAACTTTTGAAAAGTGCATAAATACTAATGATAAACACCTTTATATGTCCGGGTATTCAGGTTAAAAAGTTACTACTTTTCCTCCTTTAACTTGAAACTTACATAATTTTTTAAAATTAGCAAATGGATTTAAGCAACCGTTCAAAGATCATATTATGGAGAGCCGAAAAATAGTTGAAGAATCGGAACAGTTCTTAGCTACCTCTACACGAGACCTACCATTAGTTTTGGACAGAGGGGAAGGTGTGTGGTTATATGACGTTGATGGTAATAAATACCTAGATTTTACCTCCGGGGTGGGTGTGAATAACTTGGGCTGGCCATCTCATCCTGAAGTCATAAGAGTAGCGGAAGCACAAATGAGGAAACTAGCCCACTCTATGGGGAACGACTTTTATAACGTCCCTCAATTAGAGTTAGCTAAGAAGTTAGTACAACTAGCTCCGGGTGAATTTCCCAAGAAAGTGTTCTTCTCTAATAGCGGGACAGAGGCTGTAGAGGCTTCCATCAAATTAATTAAACAATCTGACCCTAAGAGAAAATACCTTGTCGCGTTTATTGGTTCCTTCCACGGCAGAACTTTCGGTTCTCTATCCCTGACCGCCAGTAAGCCTGTACAGAAATACTTGTTCGGTCCCACTTTACCAGGAGTATTCCACATACCTTATCCGAACCCTTTCAGGAATCCGTGGCACATAAATGGGTATGAGGACCCTGATGGTCTAACAAACGCGGTTTTAGAGTACTTAGAGTCTTGGGTATTCGCCCACTTGGTAGACCCAGAAGAAGTTGCCGGAATAATCTTTGAACCCATACAAGGTGAAGGAGGATACATAGTCCCGCCTAAGGGTTTCTTTTCACAGCTAGAAAAGACAGCGAGAAAGTACGGGATATACCTAATAGACGATGAAGTACAAATGGGTATGGGTAGGACGGGAAAAATGTTCGCGATAGAGAACTTCAACTCTACTCCAGATGTGATCACTTTAGCTAAGGCTTTAGGTGGAGGACTTTACCCTATCGGAGCTACAGTGTTCAGGAAAGACCTAGACTTCAAGAAAAAAGGGATGCATAGTAACACTTTCGGCGGTAATGCAGTAGCATGTGCTATAGGAGTCAAAACGTTAGAGATTGTGAAAGAGCTCTTACCTAGAGTTAACGAGTTAAGTAAGCTATTCCGCGAAGAACTTACACAAATGAAAGTAGACGACGTAAGAGGGTTAGGGCTTGCTTGGGGTATAGAGTTCGTGAAAGGTGAAAGGAAAGATCCTGATACAAAGACGAGAGACAAAGTTATAGAAGAGAGTTTTAAGAAGGGATTATTACTCATTCCCGCAGGAAAATCTGCAATAAGGATTATACCTCCCCTAGTGATCAGTGAGGAAGAGGCTAAGATCGGTCTCTCCATGTTAAAGGAGGTGATTAACTCATTACGTTGAATTGGAAATATTTCGGTAGACCTTGGGGAAAGTGTGAGGAGTGTTGGGCTAGTTATGGAAGAGGTATACAACATGAAAATTCGTTAAGGTGTTATAAACTAGGGATACCCGTAAGGGCACTGAAAGTAGGGTTAGAGGAGTTCATCAGGTTATTAGAGGAAAAAGGATATACTGGTAAATATACCATATTCTCTTTTCCTATATCCTTAGCGAGTAAGGGAGTTGTGATCTTGTATTTCGAGAGCAGGGAAGAAATGGAAAAGGCTATTAGTGAACTTTCAAAGTACATAGTGACTGAACCTAAGGATAAGTTCTTCTTCGATAGATTCGTCAATGTAGATTGGATAAATGGGTTTAATTACAGAAGGGGGTGTCCTGAATATGATGAGGTTTTCGGGGACTGGAGAAAATGGAAAAACAGAGATAAAAAGTAGATATATATTTTTAATCCCATCAATCAGTTTTTTATGTCTTCCATCTTTGAAAAAAGCTCGTCTAAGTTTAAGAACTTTGATCTGAGAAATCTTTCATGTAACTTAATACCCTAATTCAGATAGTTACCTTTTACGAGCTTTTGAGCTTCCTCGCTACTTGGGCTAATCTTCTCCCTTGAAATCTCGCTATCTTTATCTCATTTTCGTCTAACTCTTTTTTAGAACCTAGATGTGTGGCACCGTAAGGGCTCCCTCCGGTGGTAGTAGAAGATATTTCAGGAATTGCGTAACCTAGGGGCACTATGATCATCCCGAAGTGATAGGCGTAAGTTGACATAGTTAGGATGGTAGTTTCATGTCCTCCGTGAACTGTAGATGCTTCTGTGAAGAAAGTTACAGGTTTACCGTAGAGCTCGCCAGACCTCCACAAGGGAGCAGTGCTGTCGAGGAATGTTTTCATTCCTCCAGCCATGTTCCCGTATCTAGTTGGAGAACCTATAGCTAATCCATCAGCCCATTTAAGGTCTTCTAAACTCACTTCAGGTATATTACTAGTGGTCTCAATAGGAATGTGAAATTTTTCTACTAATTCAGGGTATAATGTTTCTCTGACTTTTCTTATTTTTGTTTCAGCTCCTTCATCTTCAGCTCCTTTTGCTATCTCCTTAGCTAGTTCAACTATGGACCCGTACCCGTAGAATAAGACCAATATTTTGACGTCCATAAGTAAAAAGAGCTATACATAATTTAAAATTTGATTCAACATGACCAAGTAAATGTAGGAAAGGTTTTGATATCGGAATAATTATCAACGGATAAAAGCATATAAAAGGGACAAATATGAAAACATTGAAAAATGCTTGTGTTAAGATATTATTACAGCTCCTTCAGGGTCAATAATATATGGAGCTAATACTGAAGACAGCATATATACTTCATACTCTCCATCTCTACCTAAATTCTCTAGTGCTACACTTTTCTTTTCGTATACGTAGAATACTTGCTTTGATATTAATACTACCGAATCTACATTAGATGAAACATACACATTACCAATTTCTCTGACTAATTCTATTTCCAATGTCCCCGCTTTGTCTACAACTCTATATAGTGACGAATATACGTAGGGCGGAATAATTATCTTTACACCTGAGAAACCAGCAGAGACTATACTTTCATAAGCTTTCACAATATAACTGGCTATATTATCTGGTGTTATCCAGTCACTCTTTTTAATCTTCTTACTACGTTGCAATATCGATAAAGGATGATCCTTAAATAAATTAGTAGATCTTCGAATACTTTGTTAGATAATTACTGACCTATTTATTACTCCCACGAAATATTACTATCGATTTCGAAAACTTTAAATATTTTACTATCGATCTCGATATTTATGAGTGAACTGATAGCAAAACAAAGAGGAAGACTCAGGTCAATAATACTTTGGCTACTTTACCAATCGCCTAAGAGAGGAATAGATATCATAGACGATGTATATAAGATGACATGGGGTTTCTGGAAACCATCACCTGGATCAGTATACCCTCTACTAAGCAAAATGGAAGAAGATGGAGTGATCAGGAAAATCGACAGTGAGAGGTATACCATAACCGATAAGGGAATTAAGGAGATTGAAGAGATCTTACCTTTGAAACACAGAAGTAGTATTGACGACGCAGTAGAGGAACTGGAAGGGTTATCAACATTCTTCAGTGAAGTAGATAAGGCTCAACTCTCTCGATATGAGGAAAGAATTGAAAAGGCGTTAAGGAAAATCGAGGAGGTGATAAAAGGTGGGTGAGGCGATAAAGGCAATAAACCTCACTAAGGTTTTCGGTAAGTTAGTAGCAGTCGACCATATAAATTTCGAGGTTAGAGAGGGAGAAATATTCGGTTTTCTAGGACCTAACGGAGCGGGAAAATCAACTACCATAAAAATGCTAACTACAGTATTGAAGCCTACGGAGGGAACTGCTATAGTTAATGGTTACGATATAATTAAAGATCCAGCAAAAGTAAGGAGCTCCATCGGAGTAGTGCCTCAAGAGTTCACTGCTGACGAGGACTTGACAGGCTGGGAGAATATAATGATGATGGCTGGGCTCTACGGTATAAGGAAGGACGTAGCTAGAGAAAGGGCTAAGGAACTACTCGATATGGTCGAGCTAACACAAGCAATGAACAGAAAAGTACAGACATATAGTGGAGGGGTGAGGAGGAGGTTGGAAATAGCAATGTCTTTGATCAACAGACCTAAAATCCTATTCTTGGACGAACCCACTTTGGGTCTAGATGCCCAGACCAGAAGCGCAATTTGGAACTACATTATGAAGCTTAAGAGGGAGTATGGAATGACTATCTTCGTCACTACTCACTACCTAGAGGAAGCAGACCTTTACGCTGATAGAATAGCTATAATTGACCACGGTAAGATACTTGCTATAGGATCGCCTAAAGAGCTAAAGGAAAGTATAGGCGGTGACGTGGTTATGCTGACTACCACGAGTGATGAGGAGGCTATGAAATTATTACAGAATCTCGACGGTGTACTCGATGTGAAGAAAGTCGACGGTATGTTGAGGATAAAAGTGAAGCATGGAGAAGAGATGGCCCCTCAAATTCTTGAGAGATTAATAAAGAACGGAGTGAAGGTGTCGAGAATGTCCATAACAGAGCCTACAATGGACGAGGTCTATATGGAATATACGGGTAGAAAAATGAGAGATGAAGAGAGTGATTCAAGGGAGGCATTTGCAATGAGAAGGACTCTTAGGAGGGCTAGGGGATAAACATGGTTGAGGAAATACAGAAAAGAAGAGAAGAGGTAGACAGATCTTCATTCCACGGTCTTTGGACTTTAACAAACAGAGAGTTAAAGAAGTGGTACAAGGCTCCAGTAATCCTCCTCTTATCCGTCGTGCAACCAATCTTCTGGATAGCACTTTTCGGAAAGGCTATGAACCTACAGAGTTTATTCTCTGGAACAGCTCTTTCAATACCCGGATTGAACATACCGAAAAGCATAATTGACCAGATCGGGCAGGAAATATTGAAACAAACTTTCGGCACAACAGATTATTTCTCTTACCTCGCTGCGGGAATGCTGTCCTTCATAGTATTGTTCACTTCAATGCAGAGCGGTATGTCAATGGTATGGGATAGAAGGTTAGGAGTATTGGATAGGCTTTTGACGACCCCAGTACCGAGGGGTAATATAATCATAAGCAAAGTGTTGTCTTCGGTGATTAGGTCATTGGTACAAGCTACTATTGTCCTAGCCGTAGGAGTGCTGTTAGGGATGTCCTTTTATCCGGGAATAAACGTCTTAGACTTTCTTGGAGCTTACGCTGCTCTATTCCTGATGTCCTTCGGACTTTCCTCCCTCTTCCTGGTAATAGCCATTAGAGCAAGTTCATGGCAGTCCCAAATGGCGGTGATGAACTTACTCAATCTGCCGTTACTATTTACCAGCAATGCGTTTTATCCTATAAAGTCGATGCCTTTCTGGTTAAAACCAGTTGCTGAGGTAAACCCATTAACTTATTCAAACGCAGTAGTAAGGGGAATGCTACTAGGTATACAAACAAACCTAGCAATAGACTTCACATACCTCGTCGTGTTTGCCGTAGTCCTATCTGGAGTCGGTATAGTTCTATCATGGAAATATCTTAGCTCTTAGTTACGGTTTGTTTTTTGTCACCTTTTTATTTTTTTATCTACCAGATATGTAAAATACTCATGAGACTCCTTTTTGTTCAGAAATTTAAGCTGAAGGAACGAGGGAAGGAGACGTGGAGTGAAGGGTGAGGGAGACTACACTTAAAATTTACTGGGATTTACAGTGTCATATTCTACTTCTCAAAAATCTCATTAGTAAAGGTAGATAATATTCAAAAGATATAAGTTTTTAAGTGTTACCGACTCTCGAAACATTAACGTTGTAATTTAATTTGTAACTGTATTTTTATTTGTATTGAACTTAAATTGACCGAGGGTAGTGTATAACCGATTAGTTTGTATATTCTCAAACTAGCCTTTAACAACACAAACTTGAACTACTGTGCTAAAGACAGAGAGTTTTTGACAAGAAATAACTACCTATCCCTTCCTTATGAAGAAGACTAAGCTAAAACTACCACTCCTACGTTACAGATGTGGAAAAGTAAAAAAACATAAGAATAGCCACGTTGTTAATAATATTGACCACAATGGGTAACTTTTGGGATAATTGTTACCCATGGTATTTACAGAAGGGACCCGGTGTCGGATGGATAGTTAACTTATAGTTAGGAGGTGTGGTAATGTATGATTAAATGGAAATTAATATCCATAATTCTAATCGGAATAGTAGTAGTGGTACAAAGTGTAATTATATTCAATCAATATAGGCACATAAATTTAGTTAATGAGCAATTTCTTGGTAATAAACAAATTGGGGTTGTTGCAGTTTCTTCGCCGATATATAGGTCAACTCCGTTAGTTGGTAATTATCCATTTGTAATTAATAGTGGAATATTAGTAAGGAACTTAACGCACTGTGTTCTAATTATCGCATACGTTAATATTAATTTAACTAAGGTGAAAGTAGGAGATTCATTTCTAATATATCCATCAATTAATATTGGTAGTTATGCTCCGGATCAATTATATAATGATCCATTATTAAACGTGACAATACTTAACAATACCGTATTCAGTATGAATGGACTCGAATATCTTACTTTCACAATAAAAGTAAATATAGTGGCATTGAATACAACGGCAAGTGGAGGTGCGACCATTTTATTAAATAGCAGTATTCATGATGTAAAGATCGGTGCTCCAAACGGATCAACAGCCGTCGCTGAAATATTTAATAGTACATCACTATTTACGGGGTTACAATTATATAACAATTCCGAGATAAAACTGGAGTTTTATATAGCACCGAACACGATATCGTTTAAGTTATAATTTTTATTTACAAGTATTTCGAAATGTTTTTTAGATTTAATTCCTAAAAATTAAATTTAGAACGCCATTATTTCTACGTTGAAGTCCTATTTATAATCTGAGTAAAACAGAAAGTTTGGGGGTGAACAGACTGAAAGTCACGATACCAAGGTTTATCCTCTTACACTTTAATATCTCTTTTCTTAATACTAGTGATGCTAAAGATGTCCAAACTAAACTGATTAGTTAGAGTTTTTCCTATTATCACTTACTTGGTTTAATTCCTTCTTTAGGGCTAACAATAATCCCTTAACTTCTCCAAGTAGTCCTTAACATCTCTCCTTTCACTTTCAGCCTCTAAGTACGCCTTGTCTATAACGGGGAGTTGTGAACAGTATACTAAGACCGCCTTATTCCGGTCTTCCGTACTCCCCCAAAACTTCCACGCTTCCAAGTATGTTATCACTACTTCTTCTGGTGGCACAATATACACATGGTAGGAGTCGACACGGATTTCCAGAGGGGGTTTCCTTCTGTTATAGTTTTCTCCTACAATATCTATACCTTTTTCGGATATCTCTCTTATCTTAGCTGACTTCCTCCTCGCCCTGGAACGGTAGACCCAAAATCATATTAGAAAAAATATTTCTGATAGGATAATATCTAAACCATAAAAAATAATGGAATTTACAAGAGTGTAAAGAATTGAAGAAAGGGTTTAAGGTGAGGGAGAC
>NZ_JBBHKR010000102.1:0-4985 GCF_037389425.1 Stygiolobus sp. CP850M | reverse complement strand
CTACTCACGTAAATGAAGTTGTAAAAATGGCGGGAAAAGTACTTAACGATTCTGAGGCTCAAGTAATTTATCTATCAAAAGCAGGATATAAAACGTACAAGCTTTCAGAAATTTCTGAATTCGAGAAACCCCTTAGTTGGTTAGGATACGTGTAAAAGCATGGCTATAAATTGTGATAGAATATTTGTAGAAGGTACTTCTGAAAAGATCATTCTTAGTAAGCTAGGTTTTAATGAAGATAACGTGATGGTAAAATTTGGAAAGGAAGAGGTGATTAAGGAATTTAAAAAGTCCTTGTCTTCCTCTATGCCTATCTCGAAAAAGGGAAATGTATGTTTTGTAATAGATGGAGACGAGGAAGGATACAAAGGCGTCTCTGGTAGACTTAAGAAGGATATAGAAGCACTAGATTATTCTCCACCGTATATAAAAACGTGTAAGGATAACTTATGTTATGTTTTAGTAGTCATAGGCGATAAAAATAATGATTTTAGTTGTATTGAAACAATATTGTTGGAAAAACTAAAGATAGACGAGAAAATTAATGATCTAATACACAGAGTATTAGAGTATGAACAACAGAATGTAAGTCATCTTTCAATGTGCGATAGAGACAAAATACGTTTTTATTTATCGATATTTTTACTTTCTGGAGAACCTACAATGCTTTATCTATCTAAAAGGTTTACAGAAGAGTTATTTAGAATAGTCGGAGAGGATGTCTTAAGAAATATTATCTCCTATTTCATAGAAATCAAATAGAATTACCAAAAAGCTTTTATCGTTTACGTGGAAAAAAAAGAGGTTCACATACCGGGGTTTGGGCTTCATTGAATTTTCATGAATCTGTATCCAATCCTCAGCCCTTGGGCTTCACCAGAGTCACTTCCGTTACCCCTCCGCCCCTTTAGCAGGATAACCCCAACCCAAACACGTGAATGTGGGGGAACACGCAATCTTTCAGCCACACTTTTCGGGAAAACCATGTCTGGTGTGACTTTACTCACATTAACCAACAAAGTAATGTGAACTTCACGGTTTATCGAAAACTGTTGACTACGGCAAATAGGAGGAATATTGCTCCTTGTTGCTGCCGTTCTGTCTTTACCCGTATTCTTCGGCTTATTTGGAATCTCGTTCGTGTTATTGTTAATAGCCGGGATCTTGGCACAGTCAAAAAGAAGTTAAATATTTTTACTACGGAAAGTGTAGAACCTCCCTAGTAGTATTTTTGATAGAGCTAGGAGATTCTAAAGTTCCTCATGTTATCTCGCATAACCTTTTTCCGTAATCATAAATATTCAATCTCTTAAGGAAGAATGTAAAGAAAAGAGAAAAAAAGAAAACGATAACTTCTAGTTCTCAGGATTTAGCTACTTCTCCCAGTTCCTTGAATGTTAGATTGAAGTCAGCCTCAGATAACTTTACGAACACTCCATAGTGTCCCATAACACATACGGCATAGTCACCTGCAGCTACTGCCCACCCGTGGAACGGTGTCCACTTCATCTTAGTTAACATCGTAAATCCTTCTGCCTCCATACTACCCATCATCGTGTTTGCCGCACACATCTTGGCTACTAATTCAGCCATTTCCTTTGGTATGTCGCCTTTGTATCCCAGTAATTTACCATCCGCTGAGAAATGACCTGCTGCTATTGCTCCCTTTATCTTCATTAACCTTTCGAGTTTTTCTTCACTCATGTTTGTTCACTTTTTATTATATCAACCATTAATATAAGATTTTTGCAAAACTCTTTTTAATTTCAAATAAATTACAACATATTTCTTTTCATTCTATTATGATAACAATGATAAATTATTCATAGTGGACTTAAAGACTATGAAATGTTTCGATAGAAAAGTTTATATAATAAAAATCTTTAATTTCAGTAAGAATAATTTAAAAGATAAAAAATAGTTTCTAACTCTTTACTCTAACTTTATACTATCCTTTACTCTCTAAACCCCTTATCACTTTTAGTGCCTCACTTACGTGAGATGAGGGGTTTAGCTGAGAGGAGTAAATATGGATAATTCGCCCATCGATGTCTATCACAAATGTCACCCTAGGCGGTATGAGTAAGCCTTTGACGCCGTATAACTCCCTTATCTTACCTTCTGTGTCAGATACCAATATGAACGGTAATTTATATTTCTCCTTAAACTTTTTATGAGAGTCCACATTATCGCCGCTTACACCGATTACAACAGCGTTAAGCCTCTGGAGGTCATCATACCTATCACGGAAAGACATTGCTTCAGCTCTACAGCCTGGAGTATCGTCCTTAGGGTAAAAGTAGAGAATTACAAACTTCCCTCGGAAGTCCGAAAGTCTTATTTTTCTCCCTTCGTCGGTAATTCCTTCAAAATCAGGAGCCTGATCACCTATTTTTAGTTTCACATGATCTTAACGTATTTTTCGTATTTAATTTTGCTTACAAAATAGCCAATCAATTAACTTATAAAGTAGTTTTTATTTCACAACTTCAAAATTTAGGTGGATGAACGTTTGCACATAACTTAATGAGACTGTAACTCTTTTACGTAACTGCTAGTTATTTTTAATCACATCAAATATTGCTTTGTTTCGAGAATGTTTGTATAGCGTTACCAACGAATTTTTACTGACGATCTCCCTAACTGATGACGGGCTCTGCTCACGAGGATGAGAGTGAGAAAAGTGTGGATGGGAGGGTAGTGGCATTTTCTTCTACTAGCCCCAGGGACTTAAGGGTAACTGTGTATGATCCCTTAGCCCGTGGCGGAATTAGAAGTAATTAAAAGTAAGGAAAAGTTACGCCATGGGTAAACACGTACTAGCTGGATTAAAAGTTATCAACCCGTACTCACTAATGAAGAAGATAAGCCAAGGTATGGTTAACGAAGAGAGGCTTAAGGGTGATGCGTCGTTTGTAATAATGACAAAAAGGAGATAATATAATTATATCAACTCCTCGTCCGTTTGTCCCTACACTTTCATCATTTTATGTTTATTCATGATATCGATTGTAGAGACTTAGCCCTTAACCACAGGTGGGTCATGGGACTCCTTCGAGCCCAACGGCACGGGGCTCACATCTCTGCAATCACTCTCACCCTTTTGCCCACATCGGCCTGAGAGATCATCATATAGCAACAAAAATTCGCTATAAACAGACAAAAAATTTCTTTTGACGTGAAAAAGAACTCAGCCCTTAGATGTGGCACAACTCTCCAGTTACACCACGGGTAAACACTTACATTACTCCTTGTGTGATCGCCTTGTATAACCTCACTTGTTAAAGTCATAACATATTACATCGGTTGGGTCGCAACTCTTAAAGGACACAGCAAATACACAGTAAAACTCCTCTTTACCCTCAGCAATCCTTCTTGCTATCTTCTTCATCAATAGATAATGGATGTCTAGGGTATTACTTCTTCCAATTTTATTGTGAACAAGAAGTGAATGAGGGTTTTTCATAATAGTTTAAAAATAAATAATAAAAAGAACTTACTTAACTACTACCTCCTCCTTAGTCAAATCCACACCTTTGGTTTCCTTCAAACCTAAAGTAGCTATGGCAGATATTACTCCCCATATCGCTAAGAACGTTGTCACTATCCATGAGTGTACTAAATACTGGGAGGGCAAACCTAGAAGTCCTACGAGTAATATAGGCATCAAACCTCCTTCTACTGCGGCAGCCAATTGCAAACCGTAACTGGCTCCACTGTACCTATACTTTGTGGGAAAACTTTCCGGATAGAAGGCCGCCATTGATGCATATGGTGCATAGGCAGCAAAACCTATTAAGAACTCCATGGCGAAGGCTAGAGACAAGTTACCGCTCAGGAACCCGTATACGTAAGGATACGCAAGGGCAGCTATTAACAAGTCACCTATGATGAGTGAAGTCCTTCTACCCAATTTATCGCCTAAATAACCGAACAGCGGATTTGATATTAGGCCAGCTATTGAGAACAAGTAAACTAGGGCTGAAGTCAGAGGAACTTGAATTCCCAAGAAGTTAACATATTCTGGGTAATGCAACTCCTTCCCTACAACCTTCAGATAGAGACTAGGCATTACTGTGGCCGGTATATAAACGGCAATGAAGACACTACCTATCGATAACATTAGTAGTATTATCGGTTTCCACGCGTATTTGAAGACCTCTATCGATGGCACCTTACTTATCTTGCCCTCGCTCTTTATTTTCTCAAAGGGTATGCTTTCCGTCGCTAAGTATCTAAATAATGCACCTAAAAACGCTACGCTCCCACCTACTATAAAGCCTATCCTCCAGCCTATTGTAGCAAAGTCCTTGCTGAAAACTAGGAGTACTGTGGCTGCACCAATAAAGCCTAAAGGTGAGGCAATCTCAATAAGGGACGTGAATAAAGCCCTCTTTGAAGATACGTGTTCTGAAACCCATGTAGCTACTCCTCCCCACTCGCCACCAACCCCTAAGCCTTGTATGAACCTAAAAGCGAAGACTGCTATCGGTGCTATTAATCCGATCGTAGAGTACGCAGGCATTAGTCCCACCGCTATCATAGCTATCCCTACTAATACTAAATCAAAGCTCAGTGCGTGTCTTCTTCCTAACTTATCACCAATGTGACCGAAAACTGTCGCACCTAAAGGTCTTGCGAAAAACGCTATTGCATATGATGATACTGAGGCTAATATTGACACAAGGTAATTAGATGAAGGGAAGAAGAGTTTAGGAAATGCTAGTAGAGCGGCATAGATAAATAAGTAGTAGTCATACCACTCTATAGTAGTTCCTACCAGTCCTAAAATCGCGACCCTTGAGACCGAGGACATGAATTGTTATAGCGTCTTACAACTTATAAGCTTATTTATTTAAATTACTTTACTTTTAAGATGAAAATTTTATTTTTATAACGCAAGTTTATAGCCATTTACTAATTTTTGATAATACTCTTGTAAAGGCTGATTTAAATTCCAAGTTCTGCAATCTAGGACCCCTAGG
>NZ_JBBHKR010000101.1:0-43806 GCF_037389425.1 Stygiolobus sp. CP850M | reverse complement strand
AAAAACTTGTTTGAGGAATTGGAAAATATATGACAGAAGCAAAAATAGTAGACATTTCTAAGAAAGACGTAATCTTAAGGGAAGCTATAGCAGAGGGTTTTATAAAACTTAAGAAGGAGACTCTTTCTCTAATAAGAGATAGTAAAGTGGAAAAGGGAGACGTAATCAATACCGCTAAAGTTGCCGGCTTTCTAGCTGCCAAGAAGACTCCTGAATTAATCCCCATGTGTCATCCTATCCCGCTAGAATTTGTAGATATTGACATAAAGATTGAAGACGAAGGACTAAGAGTAATTACAACCGTAAAAGCCAATTATAAGACTGGGGTAGAAATGGAAGCTCTTACAGCTACCTCGGTAGCATTATTAACAATATGGGATATGGTCAAGAAATATGAAAAAGATTCTCAAGGCCAATATCCAGAAACTCAAATATCTCATATCAGGGTTATCAGAAAGACTAAGATCTACGACGATAATACCTCCTAGTTCTTGTTTTACCCGCTTTTGATCCTGAAGCCTCGCTTTCTTCACTAGGTTTTTCGCCCGATAAAGTCAGGATAATCTTCTTTTCTCCCTCTATAAGTTCGAGTTCTTTATCTATTTTATCCTTATACTTCTTATAATATTGAACTAAATAAGGTAAGATTCCTTCTAATGTTTTTGTTGAAGAATTATGTAAATGATTTGATATCTTTCTAAGTAGGTTATCTAGATACTCCCTGTTTTCCTTGCTTTTAGCTAATAACTGGATATATTGTGGAAACTGATACTTAACCCATTTAGCCTTATAAGTAGGTTTCTTCTTTTCTAAAGATGCGAAAGCTACTCCAGGGCCCATCAAATCAAAGACATAAGATAAAAGATCCCATTCACCTTTCTTAGCTCTACTTAAAAATATAGACGCTCTACTAAGAGCGTCATAAGCTCTCCATATGTCTTCTAAAGCCTCATACTGTAAAGGAATGTTTTCATCTAACCATCTCATGAGGAGCTCATAGTCAATTTGAGTACTAGTGGCGGCGTTCTTAGCTTGCCAATAATATTTAGCCCAAAATATATCTCTAAGTGCTTCAAAGGGATCAAGTTCTCTATCCTTCTTCCTTACTAATTCTTTTACAGTTTCGGCTGTTACTTTACCGTAACCTTCAGCTACTCCTTGTAACATATTTATTGCGTATCTTGTATCTCCTTCACTTTGTTCTACGATGTAGTCTAATGCATCATCACTACATTGAATTTTTTCCGCGTCACAAATCTTTTTTAAAATCCTCCTCATGGGATACTTAGTAAGTCTCTTCAGCTCAATCATCTTTACAGCGTTCCTAAGAGGCCTTAGTGACGGATCCCACGGATCATTAGCAGTTAGAATTATAGGATATTTTGTCTTTTGAATTAACTCTAAAATCGCGTCTATTGCGCCAGCATCTTCTCTAGAATTAATTCCGTCAGCTTCATCCAAAAGTATAAGCTTACCTCTTACACCGAATAAAGAACCAGTAGTGGCTGCTTGTTCGGCTATACTCCTTATTTGCATGATGTTTCTTGTATCACTTGCATTCATTTCTATTAATTCGAGTTTGTAATCTCTAGCTAAGGCCTCCGCTATTGTCGTTTTACCTACACCTGGAGGCCCATAAAGTAAGATCGCTTTCGAAGTAGGGTTTTTACTGTTTAACCAACTTTCGATCCATTCCTTAATTTCCTTCTTTGCATCTTCCTGATTCTCTATATCTTGTATAGATTTAGGTCTATATTTTAAAAACCACTGTAAGGGCAATTATGAACCACCGTACTTCTGAGCATATAACGCCAATTTAGCAAGAAACGCATTCAATTGAATTTCATCGTCTGCTCCCTCTATAATTCTAAATTCTACCTCACCAGCATAATCTACTAGAACTACCTTTAACTCGTCAGGTATGTTTATTTCATTACCAGTCAGCTCTCTGTGAATCTGCTTAATAATGTCCTCTCCAGATAGCCCATAATTAACTAACAAGTTCCTTAGTTTCTCTCTGGCTTGCATGAACTTTCCTTGTAGAGCTAAATTTAACATTTCCCTAACTTCCTTAGGTTGTGCTAATCCCAAAACTTTATACACAGCTTCTACAGTTACTTTTCCGTAAGCGGAAGCAGCTTGAAGAATATTGATAGATTTTCTCATATCACCAAGAGTAATATCATAGATAGTTTCTAAAGCCTTCTGTTCAACATCTACTTTCTCGTTCTTCGCTATGTACATTAGCCTGCTTACTACGTCCTCTCTTTTCAATGGATAAAATCTAAATAAAGCTGTCCGTGACTGTATCGGTTCAATTATTTTGCTCAGATAGTTACATGCTAGTATAAACCTAGTAGTTTCTGTATATAACTCCATTGTTCTTCTTAGCGCTTGTTGTGCGTCTGCAGTCATATTATCCGCCTCATCAAGTAAGACAACCTTAAATGGAATTTCCCCAGCTACAATAGTTCTAGCGAATTCCTTTACCTTATTTCTTATAACGTCAATACCTCTTTCATCACTTGCGTTAAGTTCTAAGAAGTATTGCCTATAATTATCACCATATAGATCATGAACAAGAGCTAACGCAGCTGTGGTTTTTCCAGTCCCAGGTGGGCCGGAGAATAATAAGTGTGGCATGTTTTTTTCTTTTACAAATTTCTTTAATCTCTCTATTATATCTTTTTGATTTACTATGTCATCTAATGTTCTAGGTCTATATTTTTCAGCCCAAAGTACTTCTTCCTCTTGCATTTATTTCACCTTCTTTTATACTTGCCCATTATAACCCCTTTATCAATTATGTGTCCTTCCATTATACTTTTTAATTCATCAGCAGTAACTCCGTGCTTCTCGGGTAGCTCCACATCTAAAGCGTAAACGTTGAAATAATATCTATGTGGAGGATGTGTCCTTGGCGGACAAGGACCTCCATATCCAACACGACCAAAATCATTTACCCCTTGGATCATGGAAGAAAACTTTGTCACTTTTGGTATGTTCTTAGGTAATTTATTATCCTTAATATTATAAATCACCCAATGTATAAAAGTTCCCCCTGGGGCATCTGGATCTTCCACTATTATAGCATAACTTTTTGCACTAGTTACATTATCCCATTCTAGATCAGGAGAAATATCAGAGCCGTCACAAGTATATTCTTGAGGAATCATATCTTCATTTTTAAATGAACTACTTTTGACGTTCATATAGAGAATTACGAGTGCAAAAATAAAACACTAACTCTGCTTCTTGTTTAAGTAAAATTCTTGCTCCTGATGCCCTTGCTTAGTTATCTTTGTAACAATTACACCAGTACCGGTATAAGGATCTCTTTTTAACGATGAGAATATAGCCCTTTTAGCCAGTTCAGCTGCTTCATCTAAAGTAAGATCTTGCCTATAACTATCTTCTATAACACCAATGGCCTCCACGGAGCCAGATCCCGTAGCCGTATAATCTTCTTCTGTGAAATCGCCTAGATAGTCAAGGTTATATAGCCTAGGCTTGTCGTCAACCCCTCCTATAAGTATTTGAACTAAGTACGGAAAATACTTAGACGTTGATAGTAAGGTAGCTAAGTATGTAGCTAAAGCCTTAACAGTAATAGGCCTAACGTTTGTTATTTTGTTGTAATGGTACAGATTTTTCAATATATTGTAAATATATTGTAAGTCAGCTACACTTCCAGCTGTTGTAATTCCAATATTGTCAGATATATATAAGACCTTCCTAACGTACTTATGTGCAACATAAAAACCTGCGCTAGCCCTTCTATCTGCAGCTAGGACAACTCCATCTTTAGTCTTTATACCTACTGTTGTAGTTCCTTTCAAGATTTTGTTATGAATATCGATATTCTGAGGCAATCTACTCATTTCACAAAACCCTAATTTTATTCACCTATCAGTTACTAATAAATCCAACAATGCCTAAAATACGTTCAGCGATATCAAGCACTACGCCGTCTTCATAAGGTAAACCGCTAATCATTAAACCTATAGGTAATCCATTAATTCTTTCAACTGGTATAGATATTGATGGAGCTCCCACAACGTTAAAGATTTCCGTATTACTAACCAAAATATCCCTATATTCTAGTTCTCGTCCTACTACGTCCGATATCTTAGGTGCAGAAGCTTTCGTGGTAGGCGAGATCAAAACGTCAACCTTGTTAAACATTTTAATATATTCTTCTATTATAATCCTTCTTATTCTCATAGCATCAACATACTCATATCCGGGGATTACGCTCCCCATCTCCAGTAATTTTTTGACATCGTCAAAGTATCTATTCTTATTCTGATTAAACCAGTTCTTGTGATAAGAATAAGCTTCTGAGAGAGCTATCACTTTCCTCACATAAGGAGAATATTTTCTAACGATTTGACTATCAATATCGACTATGTCATAATAACTTGATAATTTATTTATAAATTTTAGAAGAGTCTTAGATGCTTGATCTTCTCCAAATAGAAACATACCCAATTTGGGCTTTCTCCTGGCTTGATATGTAAAAGGTAGTTTATCCTCAACTACTGAATCTAAGACCTTATAGAGAACTTTCATATCTCTAACTAGAAAACCTATAGTATCAAAAGTCCAACTAAAGGGAATAACCCCGTCAGTCGGAATTAAGCCAGTTGTAGGCTTATACCCTATAACACCACAAAGGGATGCCGGAATTCTAATAGACCCACCCGTATCTGTTCCTACGCCTACGTCAGCTAAACCTAATGCTACGGCTACCGCAGAACCACCACTAGATCCTCCTGAAATTCTTTCAGGATCTATAGGGTTTTTAGCAGGGCCAATGACCGATGATGTGTTAGTTGCTCCCATAGCAAATTCATGTGTGTTTGACTTCCCTACTATTTCTCCTCCTTCATCTAAAATTTTCTGTGTTATTGAGGCGTTTTTTGTAGGTATATGTTTAAAAAACCTTGAACCTGCAGTAGTAGGTAATCCTTGAACATTTATTATATCTTTTATTGCAAATTTAAGCCCGCTTAGTTTACCTCTCTCCTTACCCTTGACCCTTTGCAGTGTAATAAAGATATTGTACTTTGAATTTAAGCTTTCTAAACTCATCTTTGGTCACGCAAAATAACGGTTCTGGGAGTTCGATCTCGCTATTATTCTTCATAATATACACTTAATAATTTCCGCTGTGATATTTTAAAATTTTATGTTGAAAATTTATTGTTTATTATCCACTCATTAATTTTTATTTCATTACAATTAATAAATTAATCTACATGTAGTAGCTAAATATTTATATTGTTTGTACAATTTAAACTTATCATGAAGGCTATTGTTGTTCCAGGTCCAAAACAAGGTTACAAGTTACAAGAGGTACCAGATCCTAAGCCCGACAAAGACGAAGTAGTAATAAGAGTCGATAGAGCTGCATTATGTTATAGAGATCTACTTCAACTTCAAGGATTCTACCCGAGAATGAAATACCCAGTAATTCTAGGGCATGAAGTGGTAGGAACCATAGAAGAAAAAGGAGAAAATGTAAAGGGATTCGAAGTTGGTGAGAAAGTAATTTCTCTTCTATATGCTCCTGATGGTACATGCGAGTATTGTAGAATAGGAGAGGAGGCTTATTGCCACCATAGGTTAGGATACTCAGAGGAACTAGACGGATTTTTCGCAGAAAAGGCTAAAATAAAAGTAACGAGTCTAGTAAAAGTACCTAAAAACGTTAGTGACGAAAACGCTGTGCTAGTACCTTGTGTTACTGGAATGATATATAGGGGAATCAGAAGGGCTGGTGGCATAAGGAATGGAGAATATGTATTAGTAACTGGGGCTAGCGGCGGAGTAGGCATTCATGCAATCCAGGTGGCTAAGGCTCTAGGGGCTAAGGTAATCGGTGTTACAACATCTGAGGAAAAAGCGAAGATAATTAAGCAGTATGCAGACTATATAATTGTAGGAACAAAATTTGCAGATGAAGCCAAAAAAATAGGCGATGTAACGTTAGTAATAGATACAGTAGGAACTCCAACTTTTGATGAAAGCTTGAAGTCACTTTGGATGGGTGGTAGAATAGTCCAAATAGGAAACGTAGATCCAACACAATCCTATAATCTAAGATTAGGCTACGTAATTCTAAAGGATATAAAAATAGTAGGACATGCATCTGCAACTAAATACGATGCGGAGCAAACTCTGAAATTAGCCGCTGAAGATAAGATTAAGCCAGTTATAGCAGGTACTGTCTCGTTAGAGGAGATCGATAAAGGATATCAGATGATAAAAGATAAAAACAAAATCGGTAAAGTACTAGTAAAACCATAAATGGTATTATAGTATAATCTACAATGTGGAGATAAAATTTTCATCAATTAAAGTACCGTCTAGCTTAATCCCACATGAAAAAGAGGAGATCGATCAGACTAAACAGATTTCAGAATATATTTATGAAGTAGTCCGCAATTCGGATACGATTATTTTAGACATAGATGAAAAAATACTTTTTATCTATTCTATATTCACAAGTAAATTAGTAGATAACGTACTCGAGAATTCTTATTCTTACCTTTATGGGCTTAAAGGTTACAAGTACTTGTCTGGCGATATATCCATAGCACTAAGTGAGACTATCACATTTGCTACTCTACATACACTATATGACGTAAAGATCGAAAATATATTGCCTTTTAGAACTGTGAAATATTTAGGGACGATAGCGGATGCCCTTATAGATCTTGAAAAAGAATTGAAATTAGCTAAAGAACT
This sequence comes from Stygiolobus sp. CP850M, assembly GCF_037389425.1. Taxonomy (NCBI): domain Archaea; kingdom Thermoproteati; phylum Thermoproteota; class Thermoprotei; order Sulfolobales; family Sulfolobaceae; genus Stygiolobus; species Stygiolobus sp. CP850M. The sequence goes on along the minus strand of NZ_JBBHKR010000101.1, from coordinate 37,053 downwards.
AGAGACGGAGAGTGGACTATTATTTATAAATATTAGAGCAGCTATGAGCCCTAGGTCTTATTATGTAGTAGATAAAATTTGGAAAAGTATACTCAACTTAGAATTGGTCAGATATCCAGATAATTATGGCCTAATATCATTGTTAACTAGAGATAAAGAAACTCTAAAAGAATCTTTCATATTCATTACACCCCAGTAAGAGTGAGAGAATATGAATTGTAAAAATCTAAATAAGGCTATAGTGATGTTATGGGTAGGAGATTCAAAGGAAGCCGAGGAAGACGCAAAGGAGTGTATGAATTCATTAAAAGAAGAAATCCATAATTTAAGAATTCTAATTAAAGAAGCTAAGATGGAAGCCGAAAGTGAATATTTGCTACCTAAAACACTTAGAGAAAAGAGATTGAACCCCGAAGATTTGCTTAAGCTAGCAATGTACGAGTTATCAAGAAGAATATATCTTTTTAGTGGTAATACTAAAAGCAAGGAAAGATCAGGAGTTATATATCTATGGCTAGATTTAGGAGTCAAAAAGATACTTAGAGGTTACTGTGAGGATTGCTATGGATATGTAAGTACGTTACTAGGTAGCGGATTCGTAGTGATGATAGATGGTGTAATCTATGCGGAATTTTTAGGTACCGATGAAAATAAAGCTGTGGAATCCGTATTGGAGGCAATTAAAGGACATAGAAAGAACAAATGAGAGAATGGCTTTAATAGATACTTTTAGTTATTCGAACATATTATCTTAGATTGGAGAAAATTATGTTAGAAAAGGGTACTGTAATAGCGTTTACTTTTTATACTTTCTTTTATGTTTGTTTTTTGCTGGGCCCGTAGCTCAGCCAGGTGGAGCGGCGGGCTCTTAACGAAAAGAGCCAGGTAGAGGGAGATACCCGTAGGTCCCGGGTTCAAATCCCGGCGGGCCCGCGCTATTTATTTTCTACTTAAAAATATTATGAAGCCCACGTACGCCAAGTAGCCGAATATGACTAGAATTATCCCAAAATTTATGATTTTTATAAAAATAGGTGAAATATTAAACCCGCCTAAGTTTATTTTAAACCCTAGAAAAATAACCAAAAATGATAAGAATATAATGGATAGAGAAAATACAAATAGAAACAGGCCTAGCATCTTTATTTTAAGTTTATAACTTATATCCATAGATCAGATCCCTTACTGCTAATCTAACTGCTTGAGCTGATGAATAATTAGGCTTCCATCCTAACTGCTTTATCTTACTAATGTCAAGTAGCATAAATCTGACATCACCAACCCAGCCTCTACCCTCTCCTTTATCTACATATTCGTGTACTGGAGTCAGATTCATCTCCTCTTCTACTATTTTCGCAATTTCGTCCACAGTTATCCAATCTTCATTACCTACATTAAATGCATCATATAGACCATTAAACTTTTTTTCCAGAGTTAGAAATGCGTCTATTACATCAGTTATATATATGTAACTTTTCCTCTGCTTACCATTCCCTAATATTTCTAATTTGTATGGATTTTTTCTTAATTTTTCTACAAAATCCTTTATAACACCATGAGACACCCTACCCCCCGTTACATTCGCCAATCTAATAGATATACCTTTTATTCCGTAGACTCTAGAATAATATTCAAGCAAATGCTCTCCTAAAAGTTTGAATACACCGTAATTAGAAATAGGCTTTAGTTCCGCATTTTCAGGTGTAGGTATTTTGTCTGTCTCTCCATAAACTGTGGATGAAGAGGCAAATACTAATAAACTGATATCATTACGCCTTGCCATTTCGAGCACGTTAAATGTTGCAATTACATCTCTACTAAAATGCTCGTAGGAATTAATCATAGACGTCCTAACATCTGGATTTGCAGCCAAATGGTAAAGTATGCTTCCAGCTGGTATTTTTAAACTAGAAGTTGAACTATCTCTTAAGTCGATTTTAAGGTACTTAGCCTTCTTATTCACATAATTACCATTGGAAAAGTCATCAATTACTACGATGTCGTTATATAATTTCGTTAACGCATCTACCAAATGACTGCCTATATATCCTGCTCCACCGGTAATTACATAACTCATTTTATTAGCTAATCTAAGATTTAGTGCATTTATATAAATTAATCTTACTTGATTATCTTTGAAAATAAATAGCGCGGGCCCGCCGGGATTTGAACCCGGGACCTACGGGTCGCTTCCCGCGACCCACGGTTAAAAGCCCGCCGCTCTACCTGGCTGAGCTACGGGCCCAGCAAAAAACAAACATAAAAGAAAGTATAAAAGATTTACTTGAACTACTGATGTAAAATTCTACGAGAAATATTTTGACACTTAAAACAATGTTCAAAATTGTTTTACATTTTTTCAAATATTTATTTCAATTTATTGATTTCATCAACTATTAGTTTAATTAGTTTGTATTTTCCGTGTTTTTTCTTTACCATAATCAAGCCAACTATACCTGATGCGGGATGGATCTTATCTTGAAAAATTTCCGGTTCTAATTCTAACCTTTTGGTTATCTCATAGATCGTATTAAGATCTATCTTTTTAGTAGATAGTTTTCTTATTTTTCTACCTTTTGTTCTGCTTGGAGCTTGAAAATAAGCCAACCATATTGCTACTTTATTGCCTTCATAATCTCTTAAACTCATTCTTTAATTAACACCGCATTTATAACTCCGTCTTGTCCAGGTCTGGAAGTCACTTTAGCCTTCCCGAGCTCTGTCTGTATTATGCTACCCTTTACAATTATCCCTCTTCTAGCATACTCTCTATTAGCAGGGGTTTCTATCACGTTTAAGATCTTCGCTTTCTTGACTTTTTTAGTCTGAGGATCAAGTATATTGACATAAGACGCATATGCTAACCTGACTTTAATGTTTCCTCCCATCACCCTTTCTTTTACTCTTACATCCTTATCGCTTAACTTAGTTTCTGTTGGAGGTGAACCTAGTTCAAATTTCCTCTTGTCTCTATGCTTATGCTTTAGTCCGCCAGTTATCTTTCGAAGATCATTGCCTTGGAAATATCCCATGTGTTGTTTTATTAAAATATGTCAAATATAAAGTTTAAGCTCCGAAATTCCTCTTCCTTCTTTGATACGATCTAATTGCCCTCCATAGATCAATCTTCCTAAAGTCAGGCCAATAAGCTTCAACGAAAAATAGTTCAGAGTAAGCAATATGCCATAATAAGAAATTACTTATCCTAATCTCACCTGAGGATCGTATAACTAAATCAATATCATCTAACTCACTGTCATATAAATAATTCTTAAAGGTCTCTTCGTTTATATGTTCTGAGTTTATTTTTCCAAGCTTATTGTCTTCTAAGATCTTTTTTACTGCATCTAAGATCTCTTGTCGACCACCATAACATATTGCCAAGGTTAGCTTCCGTTTATTATATGTTTCCGTTCTTTTTCTTAGTTCGTTTATTAAATCTTTAATTTCTTCTGGTGTTTTCTCTAATTTTCCTATAGCTCTTACTTTTACTTCATACTTATATATAATATCTCCTTCAAGTAATTCTTCTAGTCCAGCTTTTATATATTTAAATATAATAGAAAGTTCAAGATTACTTCGCTTGTCACAGTTTTCTGTAGATAAAGCGAAAACTGTGATATTTTTAACACCCATATCTAATAACCATATAAGTACTTCCCTAAGTTTTTTGTAACCATTTTCATATGCATCATTAATTGAAAGACTGTTTGTTCTCGCCCATCTTCTGTTTCCATCTGGTATTATACCGACGTGGTTTGGAAAGGGGCCGTTTTTTATCTCTTTCCATAATACATATTCATATATTTTATAAATTGGTAAAAGTAGAAAATTTTTCAATCTTTCTTTGAGCATAATTCTTCTATCGCTGATACATAAGTATTTATTGATATAAATATTTCTTCCAAAGATATACGCTCTTGATCAGTGTGCTCAAGTCTTGAGTCACCCGGACCGTAATCAACAATCTGATTCGAAATTTTATACAAGATGTTCATGTCACTGGTACCGTATTTCCTCACTAATGAAGGCTTAAGCCCTTGTTTTATTAGCCCTCTCATAATCACTTTGACTAAATCTGAATTAATATCGACTTTTACAGGGGGAACGTCTTCTACTACTGCGACCTCGCAGTCTTTATATACATCTTTAAGATTAAGTATAATCTCCTGCTTTGAGGATTTTACTGAATACCTAATGTCGAAATGAATCAGTCCACTAGATGGACTTTTATTAATATATTCACCTGCCGTAAATATAGTTGGTATAATAGAAGGAGCATCGTAAGATTTAGGGAACTTAGTTACTTGTAATAGTCTATTTGCCATGTCTACTATTAGGTTAGAGCTAGCAGAGGAAGAGTGTTCTGATACCCCCTTACACCTTATATCTACATGCAAAACTCCTCTGTATTCCACAACAATTCCAGTAGTGTTAGATGGCTCACCCACTATAATATAATCGTATTTTTTACCACTGTTAACTAGTTCTCTAGCCCCTTTACTTTTATTCTCTTCGTCAGACAATGCGGCGAAGCTTACATTATATCCTTTTTCGTTTAATATATAAGTAGCTAACAACATCGCCACCAAAGGACCCTTATCGTCTATTGCCCCCCTACCGTATATTACTTGATTTTCCTCTTTAGGTTCAATAAAGCCAGGGACTGTATCTATATGAGACACCAATAAAATCTTTGAACTCTCACTACCTAAGTAATAAGATTTAGAAGGAGTAAACTTTAAATTTAAATTTAGCTCTTGTGAAACCTTCTCAAAGAAGGGAAGAGCCTTTTCCTCTTCCCCAGAAGGGGTATATGAACTTAATAATTCAAGGAGATACTCTTTGGCTTTCTGTTTTAAGTAATCCCTGCCTAATTGCATTTGCAGCTTCCTCCATATCCTCTTGAGTAATCACATAAGGTGGTAATAATCTTATTACTGTAGCTCCTGCTTTTAATACTAATACTCCACTCTCTTGTGCTACTTTTAAAGTGATGGATGGTGGAAACCTTGTGTCTATACCGATCATAAGTCCTTTCCCCCTAATCTCTCTAACTGACTTTAAATCCCCCAACTTGTCTCTTAGGATTTTCATAAACAGCTCTCCTTTGTGATACGCTTGTTCATGAACTTTCTCTTCATGTAATACTTTACTTGCAGCAGTTACGGCAGCCATTGCCATAGGATTTCCTCCGTAAGTACTTCCGTGATCACCTTCCTCTAGCTTATTAGCAATCCAATCTGGTAGAAATAACGCGCTAACTGGAAATCCACCACCAATTGCCTTACCTGCTGTAACGAGATCTGGTGTTATGCCGTAATGTTGATAAGCCCATATTTTCCCTGTTCTACCAAAACCAGCTTGTACTTCATCTACAATTAATAAAGCTCCGACCTTTTCAGTGGTTTCTCTTAAGGCTTTCATGAATTCTTCCTTTGCAGGAATAACCCCGCTCTCTCCTTGGACAGGCTCTACTATAACTGCAGCCGTATTGTTATCTATTTTTGACAAGTCGTTAATATCGTTAAAATTTAGAAACTCTACTGGTGAAACTAATGGTTCAAAAGGTTCTCTATACCTCTTGTTCCAAGTAACAGAAAGAGCACCTGATGTCCTTCCGTGAAAGGCGTTCTTAAACGCAACTATCTTTTTCCTTCCAGTTATCTTTCTTGCAGTCTTTAATGCGGTTTCGACAGCTTCTGTACCACTGTTAAGTAGTATAACGTTATCCATAGTACTGGGTTTCACTTTATCTAAAGCATCAAGCATCTCGTCTCTAATTGGTGTTGAAAAAGAATTAGATAAGGTGATTATCTCATCCATTTGCCTTTTTAAATAATGAATCACAGTTTTGTTTCTATGTCCAAGAAATGCAACTCCTATTCCAGTATGCATATCTATATATCTTCTACCATACTCATCCCAAACGTATTGACCTTCTCCTTTAACTATTTTTAATCCTCTATCTCCATATAATTGTATTAATTTCATTTTCTAACCCATTCCGATATTTTCTTAATTAGATATTGTGATACATTGAAGTTATTTACACGAACCGTATTTTTATATTCTGGAACTCCGTTTACCTCGTTGACGATATATCCTCTTTCTTTATCTTCAAAAATATCTATGCCGAGGAAAAACCCACCTATCACTTCCTTTACCTTTAGTGCTAAATCTTGTAATTCGTCATCGATTTTTAGAGGTTCAGCTCTTGCTCCCAAGGCTGTGTTTGTCTTCCAATTTTTCTCGTTTATCCTATATATTCCTACGGGAGCTTCATCTCCTATTACGAAGATTCTGATATCCCTATTAGGTTTATTGACAAATTCTTGAACGAAGTATGCGTAACGGTATTGTGAAGTCGTATATTCTTGATATTCTAATAAACTCATAAGAATATCTTTATCATTTGCTTTAGCAATCATTCTACCCCAGCTTCCCTCTATCGGCTTAACTACGACAGGGTATCCGAGTTTATCAGCTAGTTCAAGTGTTTTTTCTCTAGAAAAACTTACAAAGGTCCTTGGAACGTTTATACCATGTTTATTTAGCAAGGCTAGTGTGTAGAGCTTGTTCTCGCACCTTATTAATGTAGTTGAATCGTTAATTACTTTGTAATTATATCCCTCAAAGATTAAGGATGTAAGTAAAGCTCTAGAATGACTAGTGTTTCTCTGAATTATAACGTCTGTATCAAGATTTAAACTAGATGAAACACCAAAGAAAGAATAGAAATCCTTAGTAAAAAGAGGGATTATATTATGCCCTATTTTCTTTGCTTCCTCTATTAAGTTTTTCTCTTCCCATCTCAATAGATCATATGATACTCCTAAAATCACTCTCCCCAATCCTCTCCTACTTGCTCAGCTAGTCTTACTGATAGCCTACCGTTATCGTTAAATACCTCTAATTGTGCACCGCACTCATGCTCTATTATTTCTCCAGGCAATGCATCATCTGGTATTTCAACTGGATTACCGCATATGGGACATTTTGCGGTTACCATTTGTGATCAAGCTATTCCATATGAGTTAGAAGTTGATAAGTTTTTATGATAATAACCGGTTTTAAATTAAAACCAAACACGTAATACAATTGTGCTAGTCGTACTTAAAACTCCTTGTAAACTTCTTATCTCATCTATAGTCTTATTTATTGCTGAGATATTGTTTCCTCTTACTAGTGCAAGAATATCATAGTCTCCGGTAGTTTCATAAACGGTTTCTACTCCAGAGATTTTAACGATCTTTTTAGATATTTCTGGAGTTGGAATTTGAGGTGCTGTCTTTACCATAACTATAGCCCTAATCTCGTTCTCTAGCTCATAATCTATCGTAAACCTCTTTATAATTCCAGCCTTAATTAGTCTCTCTATTCTCTTCCTAGCTGCTGCTTCACTTATTTTCAGTTCTCTAGCTATACTTGTATAAGATGTCCTTGAATTTTTCCTCAATATTTCTAGGATTTTTATGTCATTCTGGTCTATTTCTACCATCACTCGATCACCGTGCCCTTACCGTTGAGTGCATTATTTATTGCATCATTCACTAATCCATTAGAAATTATAACTTTTTTAACACCTTTTTCTACAGCTTCGGCACTCATTAGAAGTTTTCTATTCATTCCTGGTCCAATCTTCATTGCTAACTCTTTAGCTTCAGTAATTGTTAAATGTGAAATCACGCTATTATTAACTAATACTCCATCTACATCGGTTAAGACTACTAAGCTGTCAGCTTTTAGAGAGCTAGCTAAACCAAATGCCATTTGATCTCCGTCTACATTTAAAAGAGTGTTTTCTTGAGGGTCATATGCTAACGGAGAGAAAACTATCAAATTAAACGTACTGAATAGGGAATTAATTACTACTGTATTTACTTCTTTGATTTTACCAGTGTACCCACCTTCTATTATCCTTTTTCTACCTCTCTCATCAAGAATTATAATTTTCTTCTTTCTCTCTGCTATTACTGACCTACCGTCAGCACCAGTAATTCCTATCGAAGGAATATAAGAAGAAACTTTTGAAACTACTTGTCTAGAAATAAGGCTCATTACCATTATAAACACTTCTAATTCCTCTTTAGTAGTATATCTACTTCTTATTCCCTCAGGTGAAGTCACAAATTTAGGTTCTATACCCAACTTCTTAGAAAGCTCAGTAACCTGATCTCCGCCTCCATGAACAAAAATTAACTTTGAGTCCTTTTTAGACGTAACGTAACTTATTATACTTTCTATTAGTCCATCAAAGTTATTTTTAATTACTCTGCCTCCTGCTTTTACCACAATCATTTTACGCAGGCCTCAGAGGAGGCAGTTTAAGTCCCTCTGTTTCATCAAAACCTTGAGATATATTAAAGGATTGGACTGCTTGTCCAGCAGCTCCTTTCATTAAATTATCAATAGCAGAGAACATCGTAATCCTATTAATCCTTTCTTCTATTGCAAAACCTACATCTGCATAATTACTACCAATAACATATTTTGTATCTGGGTAAGGATGTATATTACCTCTAATAATTCTGATAAACTTTCTGTTCTTGTAAAAATCTACCACTTTCTTCCAAAACTCGAGTTCTGGCACTGATGTAGATAACCATCCATGAACAGATGCAAGTGCCCCTCTTACACTACTAACTGCATGAGGAATTAAACTAACTTTAACTTCTCTCTTTGCCAAAGTGCTCAACTCTTGCTCGGCTTCAGCTGCATGTCTATGTCCATCGGCATCATACGGTCTTATTGCATTTTGCCTTTCAGGATGATGACTTCCTTCTGTAGGTTTTGCCCCTCCTTCACTACTAGATACCTTTACGTCACTAACTAACTTGTATACATCTAATAACCCAGAAGATACTAAAGGCGCAGCGGCTAAGATAGTTGCAGTTGCATTACAACCCGGAGAAGCTATTAGCTTTGCACCTCTCAATTCCTCGTAATGAAGTTCTGGAATTCCGTAAACTGATTTTTTAAGGAGATCTGGATAAGGGTGTTCATATCCATACCATAGTTTGTATTTTTCTGGATCTTTTAATCTAAAATCTGCACTTAAATCCACTACTTGCAGGCCTATCTCTAGTAGTTTAGGAACATATTCCAAGGATACCTTATGAGGGAGAGCAAGAAAAACTGTGTCAGCCTTATCACTTATCCTATCCCAAGAAAAGTGTGAAAAGTTCATAGAATAAAATCCTCTCAGATTAGGATGAACTAGTGATATGGGCTTTCCTGCATATTCCCTAGACGTTACATATGTTACTTCTACTTTAGGATGAACTGCGAGAAGTCTTAATAATTCCCCACCTGTGTATCCAGACCCGCCAATAACTGCTACTCTTCTCATCTACTACTGAAAGAGTAGGATGAATTATAAATATTTCGATTACCAAAAAGAAATCGTGAGTACTAACACTGACGAGCTTAAGAAATTTCTTGAGGCTAAAATCGCTGAATTAAAAAAGGAATTAGAATATTATGAGTATTTATATAGTATTCTGGAAGCTGAAGGGTATAAGAGTATAATAAAGGGAAACAAAGGGACGGCTGACGTTATAAAAAACAGTAGGGGAGAAATAATAGCAGAAATATATTATACCCCACCATTAATGAGGATTCTCTTTAGAGGAAAGATAATAATGAAGAAAACGTATTCTAACGTAATAAATAGAATGTTAGAAATTGAAAAAAATAGAAGTAAAATTGAATACGAAGTATCCTTAGATAAGGACGAATTAAGGGAAATCATTATTAATAATGTTAAGGATGAACTAACGTATAACAAGATAAAGGCTGGATTACAATCAATATTAGAGAGGATAAGTCTCTAAATAAGTAAAGTCAGCTAGCGAAAGTATCAAGCTTTACTACTAACGGTCTCGGATCTCCTATAAATCTTATTACACCCTCTCCTCTTCCTAAGAAGCTTAACTCTCTGTAAATCTCTTCCTCACTAAGATTAGCGAATCTCTTCACTTCAGACCAAAATTTCTTATCGCCGTTATTCATAAAGACTAGTAATCCGCTGTTTTCTAAAAAAATATCTGATAATTCACCTAAGTCGTAAAGATTTTGTGTAGCCATCATTAGGACTATACCATAACCTCTACCCCTCTTTATGATATCAGCGACCAGTGAATAGTCCTCACTCTCAGACCTTAATATAGTCCATGCTTCATCTATTACTAGTGAGATTTTCAATTTATCATCAGCTATATTATACTTGTTAATAATCTTAACTAGTATAGAATATATTACGAATCTTTTTAGTTCTTCAGACTTTATTAGTGACAAATCAATAACGTAAACACCCTCTTCAATCTTGTCCACTAAAGACTCATCTGAACTTTCGATGTCTACTGACTTTATTTTATTCACGATCTTTAATAGGTAAATCTTGACTTCCTCTGTCACGTCCAGTTGATTTATCAGCTCGATGACACTATTCCATGTTGGTTCTTGAAATCTACTGAAAGCTTCCGTAATCACCTTATATAGTATTGATGAGGAATACTTGTCCATTCTAAATGAATTACTAATTATATTTTCTAACTGAGAGACGTATATTCCTTGATTAATATTTTCATAAATCTTCAGGAGATTTATACTATAAATTAATGGATTTAATATAACTGGTTTTATTCCTTTCCTTCTTAGCCTCAGCTTTATATCATTTTTTACATCAAAGAAAACCACTGGAATATGATACCATGTATTGATTTTAACACCAGTTGAGATTAAGAATTCAGTCTTACCGGCACCACTGGGCCCTATAACTAACACGTGAGGATTCATAGTTTTTTCCAAGTTCCAGAATACTGATCTAGCAGTTCCTATCTCTTTCCCCAAATAGACACCATCTGAGATTATCTGATAAGTCGGAGATTTCGGTATGGAGAAGACTGTGAAGTAGGGAATTTGAGTAGGAAATCCTACCTTTTCCTTCCTTCTAATGTAACCATTGGTAATAAAGTCCTCAACCTCGGAAGTTATAGCCAGCCTTGCTTTTATACCTATACTTTCTAATCCCTTTCTGAGAAGAGTTGCTGATGCTAATGCTTGTTCCCTAGATGGAGAAGTTACCACAAAATATATAATATACTGAAAAGGTGGTTCTCCTTCACTTATCTTCTTTATCATTTCTTGAACCATAAGTAACTCGTTTTTTGCCTTTTCATTAGAAGGATCTGCTTCTGTTATTACTCGTAAATTTTGTGCTCGCCTAAATAAAGATTCTAAAAATTTATTCTTATTTATGCTTTTTTTCCTAAAAATTATGTCTACGTTATCTACTACGTCCAGAACTTTATGAAAAGATACTACTTTAGCTCTAAGTCCCTCATTTGATAGATCCCTATAGTCAAACGGTATATCGTCAACAATCACAAACGCTTTATATTCACCTTTACTTTCTAATATTCCGTCAATTATTCTATATTCATTTTCTACAATTTTTCTATTAAATAATATAAAACCTTTAACTTTACGAGCTAATATATCAATCTTTAGGAAATTAGGTCTTACCAGAATTACAGAAACTGCTGCTAAAATTAAAAATATAAAATTCCTAGAGATTATACCTAGTAATACTAGAAGAATTGATATCACTAAAAACTGCTTACTTTCCATGAATATAATAATAATAAAAGGGTGGCGAGACTAAAACGAAAGTATATATTATAGTTATAGTTCGATATTTGCGTGAATCTGCCTTAGGTCTTCCTCTTTTTTACCTAACCTTACCATTAATTCTGCAACTATCCCATCTAAGAATACTTGAGTAGTATCTTCGAAAAGTGTTCCTAATGGTGCTAAAGGCTCCGTAATTCCAAGAATTTGCCTCGCAAAATAATCCTCATTAACAGAGTATTTAGTCCTCCCTGGAACCTCTACTACAATATCTGAAATTTTAGCTATGGGACTGTCAGCGTAGCTTGTAATAGTGATCAGAATTGCCTTAGCTTCTTTTGCTGCCTCTGCAGCGGTTAGAATAAGTTTAGTTCTACCCGAACCAGAAATTGCTATAGCTATATCCTTTTCCCCGATAGCAGGGACTATCGTATCGCCCAAAACATACGCGTTATAACCGAGATGAAGAAGCCTCATAGCAAAAGCCCTGCCTACTAGACCACTTCTACCAGCTCCCATAACCAAAATTTTTCCATTCTTCTTATTATGATACATATCAACTAACACATCTACCATTTTTTCTACTTGTTCGTGTTTTATCATTTGAGCGGAGCGGATTATAAATTCAGCTATATCAAACATTGTTTTTATACTCATGGGGGCTTGAAGAAGAGATGAGGATGAGGACAAATTATTTCTCCAAGTAGATTATATGCACAATCACTTTAAAACATTACTTCCGTCAAATGACAGATATTATTTATTTGTAAATGTTAAAACTAATTATACATGTCATCTACAACCAGATGGATTCCTAAATGGAAAATAATCCAGCTCTCGACAGAAAATAAAACTATTGATGTATGCTTCGACGAAATAAGTCAACTGTATGCTTGTCCTATATGCACACCGATATGTAAAAAAGGGGGAATACCAGATTATGGTGCATACTTCTTTACAGTAGATGACTTAAAGAATCATTTAGAAGCTCATAAAGAATCGTTATGGAGTAAGAAGACAAGAAGAGTAGAAGAGGAAGAGGAAGAAGAAAAAGTAAGAGTAGAAGAGGAAGAGGAAGAAGATGAAAATCAAGACTAAAATAGCGATTGTAGGGAGCTTTACAATAGATCTTCTAACCAATAAAGGAGAGCGGTTAGGAGGACCTCCTCTCTATTCAGGATTCGCTATATACATGTTAGGAGGACAACCTATAATATACTCCATGATAGAAAAAAAGTATAAGCAAACTTTACCCTCCTTCCTATCAAAATATAGATTAGAATATGTGAATTCAATTCCAACATTTGAACTCATATATAACCAAGATGGAACTAGAAAATTAATTCTGAGAAAGAAAAATGAGAAAAATTTAGATATTAGTCTAATAAATTGTAGAGATATAGATGGAATCATTATAAATCCAGTATGTAAAGAACTCAATACCTTACCTAAAATCACTAAGCCAGTAGCAATAGATATTCAAGGATTTGTGAGACTGTGCGAACCTAATAAAGAAGTTAAAATAATCCAGCACGACATATCGTCAATATTTACAAAATCTAAAAACTTAGCAATATTCCACGCTAATTATCAGGAAATAGGCGGTTCGAAAATGGATTTGCATAAATTATACGATATGGGATTTAACGAGATATTAATATCTTATGACGAAGATGGATTTATTCTACATTCTAAAGGCTTAACGGTAAATTATAGGCCATCGAGAATTGGAGAGTATAAAGTGGGGACTGGAGACATACTATTAGCAAGTTACTTCATACTAAGACTAAACGGAACCCCAGTATCCAAGGCAGTCGAAGTTTCTGGAAAGTTTGTAGAATGGTTTAGCAGTGAAGGATATCGTTTATTGTTTCACAGATAGTGAAATTACGCCATTTACCTAATCTTCCACAGAAATGTATTCCTTCTTCAGTTTCTTCCTTCAATTTGTTATCATGATCATGCTCAAGTATTGCATCCTTTATAACTCTGTATCTAAAACTGATGATATCCCCTTTTTTAAGTATGTTCTTTCTCTTCAAATCTCCATAAACTCTATCCCATGAAGGAATCTTCATAGAAAACGGAACTAGAACATAAACTATATCATAAGAGTTATTTACCCAACTAGCTAAAACCACATGAGAAAACGCCACACCTTTGTCTCCATCAACTATTACGGTGTTTTCTGTTCTATCACTTTTGTTAATTAAGAATACTGCCTCTAAGAATCCTACACTCCTACCCTTTTTAATGTTAAGTAAGTAAGAAGGCACTGTAACATATATTTCATCTGCTTTTATCACTATACCGTTACTTAAAATTATCCTCTTACCTCCCTTATACGTGAATGTTGTTGAAAGTCTGACCCTAGTCGTTTTAGATAAACTATCCAAAATTAACCTTAAATTATCTATGTAATACATTTTTTCATTAAATACTAACCATTCAGGGAGGTTTGAAACACCTAATTTTTCTAATAAGTAATTCTCTTTCCTTGAAATAACGTTTAACTCAACCTCCTTGTAGCTAAATTGGTTAAATAGATCACACTTACGAGCAGTTAATGGTGGATAAAGAGGAATAGAGAATTCCCCTATATCCTCGTAAGAGAAAATTCCTCCAACCTTATTTTGAGACTCTATAACCATACTGTCTTTTTTACTTGAAGCTAAAAGTAGACCCGCTATTCCTCCTCCTAAGATTAAATTCACATGCTATACTAAGGCTCCAGATGATAAAATTCTATCCCATCTAACCTTGAAAATTTCACTATTACGATCATTTCTGTTATCCTCTCCATCCACTACTTTTCTTATCAGATCATTAATATCGTCACCAGGTAGTACCTTGATTTTTCTTCCGTTATATTCTAGTTCAGTATAGTCACTCAGTAAGTCATACTCGAATGTGAAAAAGATATTATGAGATTTCAAATACTCTATTATTTCCTTGCTTATCGTTATTTCGTCATTATTACTTACTACAATCTTAAGCATGTCACTTTTATCATTATAACTAATTATACTTATAAGGATTGTAAAGGGGTAATATCAAGTGAAATCATTTTTAGGTTCAACAATACTCCAAGGCGGAGGAATAGTAGCATATACTACATCATCCCAAGAAGCTCAGAAGTTAAAGGAAGAATTTAAAACTATTTTCAAAGAGTTTTCGATAAGAATACTGGATTTAAGCAAAACTGAAGAAAGACTTATAGCCATAAATCTTGACCCAGATATAGCAGATTTTAAGGAAGGGTTTGCAGTCGCGATAGGTATATAAAGCAAAACGCATAATTTTTTAATGGGCCCGTAGTCTAGCCTGGTTAGGACGCCGCCCTCACAAGTATATGCTGAGAACGGCGGAGGTCCCGAGTTCAAATCTCGGCGGGCCCATTTCATAGTATAACCTTCCAACTATAACCGCTGTTTTATATTACTAGCCGAGATGAGATTTGACACACGATCGTTAACTTCCATACTTAAGTGTAATAGTATCACTTAATAAATACGACCAAGAAAGTTTTGACTTTTACGAAGTAAGTAATTATTTACCATCGCATGAATAATCAGGTTTCTACTGCATAGATTAATGAGACACTATTATCTATAAACATGTCAAAAACCGTAGGTTTCCTATAAGTATCGAAAGAGAAATTGCCTAAAATTATAATTAAATCCTTAAGAAAGAACGCCGGGGGCGGGATTTGAACCCGCGCGTGGTTGCCCACACTGGCTCTCCAGGCCAGCCCCTTAGTCCGCTCGGGCACCCCGGCACGCTATTATTATGATATGAAGAAGCCGTATATAAAATAAATTGTTAATAAGAAATCTTCTCCCTTTTTATATAAGTTGAATCTCAATATATACGTCATCAGGAACTCTTACTCTCATTAACTGTCTCATTACTCTTTCATCTGCTGTTATATCAATAATCCTTTTATGTATTTTCATTTCCCAATGTTCCCATTTTTTCTTTCCTTCCCCGTGAGGTAATCTCATAATAGGAACTTCCATTCTAGTAGTAGGTAAAGGTATCGGACCTCTAATCTGTATTCCAGTTTTTTGTGCCATCGTTTTTATTTGGTTCACTACGAAATTCAAGTTATCAATATTTGTACTCCATAATCTTATCCGCGCCTTTGAGGGCATGAAAATTCACCAAATATAAAAAACCTTATTTAATCTCTATCTTTTTAGGTTTAACTTCAGTTATTACTCCTACTCCTACTGTCTTACCCATATCTCTCATTGCAAACCTTCCCAGTGCTGGGAACTCTCTGAACTTTTCTACACATAGATCCTTGATCGGGGTAAATTTAACTATTGCAGCATCTCCTGCCTTTATGAACTGCGGATTCTTCTCTGCTTCTTTACCTGTCTTCGGGTCTATCCTAGACACAATCTCACTTACCCTACATGCCACGCTGGCGGTGTGAACATGTACCACAGGTGTATAACCGACACTAACCGCAGTAGGATGCCATATTACGATTATCTGTGCAGTGAACTCTTCCGCGACGGTGGGCGGATTCTGTACACTACCTACCACATCTCCTCTCTTAATGTCTTTCTTCTCTACACCTCTCACGTTAAATCCTATGTTATCACCAGGCTCAGCTTTTTCAATTTTCGTATGATGTGTTTCGATAGATCTTACTTCACCTACCTTACCAGCAGGCATGAATACGACTTTGTCACCGACTTTTAGTACACCACTTTCTACTCTACCTACCGGCACTACACCTACACCAGAAATTGAATATACCTCTTGAATCGGTATCCTGAGAGGTTTGTCAACGGGTTTAGGAGGTACTTCTAACTGATCTAATAGTTCCTCTAGAGTAGGACCATTATACCAAGGCATATGAGATGATTTCTGAGTTATGTTCTCACCTGCTGGAGCTACCACTGGAACGAATTTTACCTTAGACATATCAAATCCAAAGCTCTTCATGAACTTAGTTACAGTGTCTACGACCTCTTTGTATCTCTTTTCGTCATACGGGGGATCAGTCAAGTCCATCTTGTTTACTGCTACAATCATTTGGTTAATTCCCATTGTTTTCGCTAGAATTATGTGTTCTCTAGTCTGACCTTCAGCACTCATTCCAGCTTCAAATTCACCTTTCTTAGCTGAAATCACAATTATAGCTGCGTCAGCTTGGCTAGCACCAGTGATCATGTTCTTTACGAAGTCTCTATGACCTGGAGCATCAATTACTGTGAAGAAATACTTTCTGGTCTCGAACTTCATAAAAGTTAAATTAATTGTTACACCTCTTTCTCTCTCTTCCTTTAGTCTATCTAGTAGGAATGCATACTTTTCTGATTCTTTTCCTAATTTCTTAGCTGCTTCTTCAGCCTCTTTTACAGTTTTCTCATCTATGAAACCTCTGTCCATTAAAAGCCTGCCTATTAGTGTGCTTTTACCGTGGTCTACGTGTCCTATAACGATTAAGTTAAGGTGGGGCTTTTGTGACATGTCCTTTACCTCTTACACATTAATACCAGGGTGAACATTAAAAATTTAGCTATACTATTACCTTGAGCTTAACGCGATTCTCTCTATTTCCTCTTTTTTCCTAATCGCAAAGCTCTTGGGGTCATTATTGGCTGCAGCAATAATTTCCTCCGCAAGTGCCTCCTCTATAGGCTTAGGATTGTTAAATGAAGCATCTTTAGCTCCAGTTACTATATGTCTCAAAGCAAGGTCAATTCTTCTTTGTGGGGAAACGTCTACAGCTACATAGTAAACTATACCACCATACATTATACGCGTTACTTCTTCTCTCGGTGCTGCGTTCTCTATCGCTCTTACAAGGACTTGTATGGGATTTTGCCCTGTCTTTACTGCAATTATATCTAAAGTCGTATTCACTATATTATAAGCAAGCATCTTTTTACCTTTATTTCTACCCGGCCTCATGAGGTTATTTATCAACCTTTCTACTATCGGTAACTTAGCCTTACCGAACCTTCTATGTTCATGTCTTCCTCCAGTGTGCGGTAAATAAACTGGCATTAAGTTAATGTACTTCTTTAGACTCGGGTCTCTAACTTCTACTTTAGTGTCCCATTTACCAAAGACCTTTATATCCAAATTTGAAACTTCATACGCCATAGTGGTCTCCTTCAACTTATTTCTTATTTCCTTAAATCTATTTATGAAGGGTTTAATAGAGTTTGTGTATCTATTATTTATTAATGCAAGCAGACACTGATGAGAATCTAATAAGAGTCAAAAGAGTTGATGCATTCTTCTATCCTCTTCACGCAATTCCTACTATGGTGTTATATTTAGAAGATAGTAGAGAATTTAAGATGTTTTATATACCACCCGAGATAGTAATTCTCGTGAATAAACTTCAAGGTAAAAACGAATATGAAGGAATTACTGGAAACGATAATAGAGAGAGTCTATATGATATATTATATGATATAATCTCTTTCTCTACCGATATAAAGGAAAATTTAAAGAAAATTGTTAACAGGGTAATCATAGATGATATAATAAAGGAAAGTGGAGTATACGTTGCTACAGTAGAGTTCAAGTTCGACGGTGTTATAATAGAGAAAAAATTAATACCAAGCCATGCTGTACTATTGGCTTTGCTTTGCGACAAACCAATATTCGTAAAGAAACAGTTGGTTGAAGAGCAGGAAGCTGAGGAAAAGAAAAGAGGTTCAGATGTGGAATAATTTTTATCTTTCTTTTTAGGATTTGTAAAATTTATTTTATAATACCAAAATAATGCCTAAAATTTGTATTTTGTAAGCCAAAAATTTCATTATTACTTATTACCTTACTGGCTTTTGTTTCTTTCCTTTATATAACGCATCCAGAGAGACTCCATTAACCATAATGACTTTGTACCTAACACCTGGTAGATCACCCATTGATCTCCCTAGCGTTCCACCGATACCAGCAATTACTACTTCATCGTGCTCATCAATGAAGTTTACCCCACCGTCTCCTGGAACGAATGCCGTGACTATTCTACCGTTTTTAACTAACTGCACTCTAACAGCTTTTCTAACAGCAGAATTAGGTTGCCTTGATTCTATACCAACTTTTTCTAATACTATACCTCTCGCCATAGGCGCTCCTTCTAATGGATCGTACTTCTCTTTTAGTTTAAGCATTCTTCTCTTGAAAGACCTCTGGTGCCACCTAAACTTCAGTCTTTTTAACTTAAGCTTTCTTGCAGCAAATAACCCTTTAGGAGACTTACTTCCTGCCACATCTTTCACCTTTATACTACAACAACTGAATCAATATCCATATACCTTTTTAATATTAACTTAGCCCTTTCGACATTCCTACCACTTTTACCAATTGCTAAACCTTTATCTTGCGCTTCTACCGTAATATAAACTGTTTTCTTAGAATTCGACTCTACTAACTTTATGGTTTTAACCCTAGCTGGAGCCATAAGGTTCTTTATTAAATCCTCTAGATTATCACTATAACCTACTATTTCAACTGATTTACCTAGAAGTTTCTCTAGCTTCTTTACATTACTTCCATTTTTACCTATAGCTATTCCCATATTTTCTGGGTTTATAAGAAATATAATCCTGTTATTTTTTTCATCAATAATACAATCCCTAGCTGTAACTTTAGTTATATCTTGAAAAAGTGACATATATCTTAATTCTTCTGATGTTAATTTTATCTCAGGCACTATTTAATTCACCTCATTTATTTTGAAAAATTTTTGATTCACCCTCATCAATAACACCTATTGCAGACACAATAAACGGCTTACCACAAAGAGTACCTAATTCTAACGCACTACCCTTATATTCATAATAAGGTATACCAGCAAGTTTAGCATAATGAATTAAATCATCTTTCAAGTCTTGTCTTAAGGTGCTAGCAATTATTATACCTTTAACTTTTCCTAGCTTTAGCATTTTTAAAGTCCTTTTAGTACCTAGAATAACTTTTCCAGTCCTCAGAAGAGTTCTAAGTTCCCCTTCAAAACTTATACTCTCAGACATCTATATCACCTTACATTAGGTTTCATGGACAACTCCACAATTCCAGTACCCAATCTTATCGGTTGCCCGATTATAATGTTTTCTACTACACCTTTAAATTCTTCGACTTCACCCCTGGCTGAAGCGTCAAGTAAATGTTTCACTGTGACTTCGAATGCAGCCCTAGCTAGTACGCTACTTTTTTCACCAGTTACTCCATGCCTACCTATCTGTCTTACTGTACCCGTTCTAGTCATTACATCGGCTACTAGCAATATATGTCTCATATCTACGTCCAAACCTTGTTCATCAAGTACTTTCTTTATTTCTCTAGCTATTAGCTCCCTCGCAGCTTCAATACCAAATATCTCCGCTATTTCATGAATGTTATTAGTTTGTAACTTTGAAATGTCTACCCCCTTAATACCTATTAGCCCCTCAACATTAGAACCGTCTGTTATTATAACATATTCATCGCCCTTTTTCTGAACAATGGCTCTTTTTATACCTTTAACTCCCTTAATTTTGGAGTTCAGAATCTTCTCTCTCATTTTAAATAATCCGGTTATACTATCTATTTCTTCGAAGTATATAGTGAACGTATTCTCATCGATGTCTTCAGTTCTAATTTTTCCTAGTTTCAGTTTGTAAATTGTCTTCTTTACTTCTTCTGCAGTAAGCCCTTTATCTCTTAACATATCTTCATCAAGCTGTAAAGTAATTGACATAGAAGATATATCTAAACTAACTGACGCTATAACGTTCTCTACTTTTGTATACTCGATTTTTCTCGCTATTTCTAGTGCTTTCTCCTTGTCATATTTGTACTCATCTGTTAAATAAATTGTCATTATTGGAGTTGAAGGAGTCTTTCTTACGTCCACTATTTCTATTAATCTTGGTAAGCCTAGTGTAACGTTGAGTTCTCTTATACCTGCATAATGGAACGTTCTCAACGTCATCTGCGTCCCAGGCTCACCTATTGATTGGGCAGCGACCACACCTACGGCTTCACCTGGTTCGACTAATGAGGACTCGTACTCCTTAATAGCTAATTCAATTATACGATCTACTTCATCTTGACTCACTTCGATTTCGAGTTTGTATAAAGTATCTCTCAGATCTTGGATTACTTTATCTGGTAATTTTGATTTAACCTCTTCTAATTTTTTATCAATATAGTTCTTCATTTGTTCGGAAACCATGATTAATCACTTCCTCCAACCTATGACCCTTTCAACTATTCTATTTATATCTACCGACTTACCATGAGCACTATACATTGGATGGACTTCATCATCACCATAAGATACTTCCATTACTTCACCATATAAAGATCTTACTGTTCCGTCGTATTCAACTCTTAAGTCTGATAGTGCGTTTATAAGTCTTCTTTGCATGTATCCGCTTTGCGAAGTCTTCACTGCAGTATCTACTAATCCTTCTCTACCTCCAGCAGCATGATAGAACATTTCTATTGGCGTTAATCCTCTAGTAAATGAGTTGTGAACGAAACCTCTTGAGTCTGGCGAAATGTCGCCAGGCTTGAAGTGAGGTAAAGTTCTGTTCATATACCCTCTCTTTAATCTTTCTCCTCTAACCGACTGTTGTCCTAACATGGCAGTCATCTGTGTAATGTTTAACTCGCTACCCCTAGCTCCAGTTATGGCCATAATGTAGGCATTATTAAACGGATCTAGATACTTAGTAGCAATTTCACCTGATATTTTTCTTAATTTGTCTAATGTATCTAGTATATAATCCTCCAGGCTTTCCTCTAACGTTCTGCCGGGAATTGGTTCTAGCTTACCTTCATTATATTTCTTAATTAATTCGTTAACTTGGTTATATGCATCAGCTGTACTCTGATCTATTTCTTTTAACGCCTCTGGCGGAATTGTTACGTCATCCAAGGTCATAGTAAATCCTCTTAACTCTATATATCTTATAAACATCTTGAAGACGTTATCCATTATCCACTTACCATATTCTGTACCATATTCTTTAATTAACCAATGCAGAACGCTTTCTGGCTGCTGATTACCTATAGCTTTCTTATCTAAAACGCCCTCCAGTAGAATTCCGTTCTTAATTACAATATATGAATCGTGAGGACATACCTCATTCTTACAAGCTCTAACTCCCTTTGATATATTAGCTACTCCATGGAAGTTAAAGTCTTTAGGTAGGAATAAGCTTATCACTTGTTTTCCAGTATAATACTGCTTAGGTGACAGAATCGCAGGTTCTCCTAGATCGCCATTGAAGTCTGTAACACCTAGTATTGTGGCTACTTCCTCTTTAGTTAGTAAAGTAGTTTTTACTGACAATAAATAAGCACCGCTTATATAATCTTGACCTCCTCCCATTATAGGTCCTCCATACCTTGGAGTAATGATGTTCTTGTGAACCAGCATAATCTCTCTAGCTTCTGCTATTGCTTCTTCGGACTGAGGCACATGCAAATTCATCTCATCTCCGTCAAAATCAGCGTTATAAGGTGGACATACTAATACATTTAATCTGAATGTTCTACCGGGTAATACTCTAACTCTATGAGCCATCATTGAAATCCTATGTAGAGACGGCTGCCTATTAAATAGAACGGTATCACCGTCTACTAGATGTCTCTCTACTATGTAGCCTGGAGTTATGCTTGCAGCAAGCTCCTTTCTGTCTTTAACATACCTTAGATCGATTCTTCTACCGTCGGTTCTAATAACATAATTCGCTCCAGGCCACTTGTCTGGTCCATTTATTATATATTGCCTTATTCTTTCAATGTTAAATTTAGTAACTCTTTCAGGAACAGTTAAAATCTTAGCTATTGTCTGAGGAACCCCTACCTCATCAATACTTATACTTGGATCAGGCGAAATTACTGTTCTTGCTGAGAAGTCTACTCTTTTACCAGATAAGTTACCTCTGAATCTTCCTTCCTTACCTTTTAACCTCTGAGCTAAAGTTCTCAAAGGCCTCCCAGATCTATGTTTAGCCGGAGGAAGCCCGGGTATTTCATTATCAATATAGGTTGATACATGATATTGTAATAAGTCCCATAAGTCTTCTATTATTAGTTGAGGAGCTCCAGCCTCCAAGCTCTCTTTTAACCTCTCATTTATTCTCACTATATCAACTAACTTATGTGTAAGGTCGTCTTCAGCTCTGATACCACTTTCTATTGTAATTGAGGGACGTATAGTAATCGGAGGAACTGGCAATACTGTAAGTATCATCCATTCAGGTCTTGCAGTTTTAGGGTCATAGCCCATTAATTCTACATCCGAATCTGGTATTCTCTCTAAACGCTCTCTAATTTCCGATGGAGTTAATCTCACTAAGGATCCGTTTCTTTCTTCATTAAAATAATAAGGCTTGTCAAGCTTGATCTTAAATTGATGCTCTCCACAATGAGGGCATTCCATGTTTTTCATAGCTACTTTTTTGACATACTCTACTAACCTTCTAGCTGCTGAAGGCCATCTATCTTTAATTGAATTATAAATTCTCCTATATCTTTCCAAATCTTCTTCTTTTATCTTAAGCCTACCACAATGCCTACATGTTGCCCTGAGAAAATCATAAACGTGCTTTACATACCCATAATGAAGAACTGGCTTCACTAATTCTATATGCCCAAAGTGACCAGGGCAAGCTGAAAGTGTGTTTCCGCATACTGGGCATTTTTGACCAGGCTCTATAACCCCGAGTCTAGGATCCATTACCCCTCCTTCAATAGGCGTACCATCTTCGTCATAAACTTCAGGAGTTATAATTGCGGTAACCGACATCTGCCTAATTTCATTAGGCGAGAGAATACCGAATTTTATTCCTTTAATAACTTTTTCACTCATTTGAACCACCTAAAGCTATTTTATCACCTAATATAAGTTTCGGGGCTATAACCATACTCATTAACTCTTGTAATAATAGTTTAAAGGCGTAAGAGACCGTGACAGGATGTAAAGTAGTTTTATCCCCGTGAATAGGACAAACATACTTGTTCTTATTCCTATCGTACCAACCTATATAACCACACTGGTCGCATACATACACCGTTACTTTGTCTGAATTATCTAAAAGTCTATCCTTAATTAGCATAGCTGTTCCGAAGCCTATTAGACAGTCCCTCTCCATCTCTCCAAATCTTAGACCTCCTTCTCTTGCTCTTCCTTCAGTAGGTTGCCTTGTTAGAATCTGTACCGGCCCCCTAGCTCTTGCATGCATTTTATCAGCTACCATGTGATGAAGCTTTTGATAATATACTACTCCAAATAACACTCTGTTCTTTACTTTTTGCCCAGTTCTTCCATCATATACTACTTCAGTACCGTCTGGTAGAAAACCAGATTCCAATATACCTTTCTTGATCTCATTTATCTTCGGGGTCTCAATGAATGGAGTCGCATCAGCAACCTTGCCCGTCAGTGCTGCATATTTTCCTGCTAATGCTTCCATGATTTGACCTATTGTCATTCTTGATGGTAATGCATGAGGATTAAGTATTATATCTGGCACAACGCCCTTGGGAGTATAAGGCATATCTACTTGACTAATCAACATTCCTATTACCCCTTTTTGACCGTGCCTTGTAGCAAATTTGTCTCCGATCTCTGGAATTCTTAAATCTCTTACACGTACCTTAACCAATTTGTTACCCTCTGCTGTTTCCGTAACTAAGACGAGATCAACTGTTCCCATTTCCCCGTGCCTTGTGACTATCGACGTATCCCTCTTGGCTTGCTCAGGAGCTAATTCTTTAAACTCTTGTAAGAATCTTGGTGGACTCACCTTACCAATAAGCACATCTCCCCCTTTAACGTCTACCTCTGGAGGAACTATACCGTTATCCTCTAATAATCTGTAATAGTCCTTACCCTTGTATCCCTTAGTACCTGCTTCTGGAACCATTACTTTATCTTCTTGTCCACCTGGGTACTTTACCTCTTCAGTAACATATAATCTGAAGAACGTCGACCGGTACATTCCTCTTTCAACTGACGACTTGTTCATTATTATAGCGTCTTCCATGTTATATCCAGTATATGACATAACAGCTAAGATAGCGTTATTTCCAGCAGGTCTCTCATTATATCCAATCACATCTAGCATTCTAGTTTTCACTAAAGGCTTTTGCGGATAGTGAAGCAAGTGAGCCCTAGTATCTGTTCTTATCTGATAGTTTGCTGCGTATAGTCCTAGGGCTTGCTTAGCCATAGCAGATTGATAAGTGTTTCTAGGAGATTGGTTATGTTCAGGGTATGGTATTATTGAAGCAGTTATTCCTAAGATTGCTGGAGGCCATATCTCCAGATGAGTATGCTCTTTAGTTAGGTCTTCAGGATTAAGTGCGATATATGCATTTTCTTCTTCTTCAGCGTCAAGGAATTCTATTTTCCCTTCCTTTACTAGATCATCAAAGGTTATTTCTCCCTTAGATACTCTTTCTATATCTTGTTCTGTCACCAGAGGTTTACCGTCTTTAACTACTATTAGAGGTCTTCTTACCCTTCCTGAATCGCAATTTATTCTTACTTCGTTAATATACTCAGTTACGATATGCGCAACGTTAATTTCATCACTTAACTTATTACTCCTTCTCGCTTCTCGTATTTTTTCCGCTAACTCCTTACCGTCGGGATAATATCCTACTAGTCTCCCGTTAATGTAAACTTTACTCCACGTGAGATATTTCTCTATATCTTCTCCTTCTTCTGTAACTTTTGTTATAATATCTTCTACTTTCAGTACTCCTTGATCGTATACGAATTTCTCTACGGTAGATTCGTTTATACCCACTGAGATTTGGGCTAATAAAGCAAGATTCTTGACCAGACCGCTGTTAGGACCTTCTGGAGTTTCAAATGGACACATCCTTCCCCATTGTGTACCATGTAAATCTCTAGCCTCAAAGTTAGGTTGGCCTCTAGCAAGTGATGAAACTATCCTTCTTAGATGGCTTAACATAGAGAGCCAGTTAGTCCTATCTAGCAATTGACTAACTCCAGTTCTTCCTCCTACCCAATTTCCAGTGGCTAATGCATGTCTTACCCTCTCAGTTATAATATCCGCTCTAACGAGAGCTGTCAGAGATAATCTTCTTCCTCTAACCTTTGATTTTTCAAGTTGGTAAACCAAATCTTTCATAAATGCTTTGAATGCAACCCTGAATAAACTTGTAAAAAGATCTCCAGCAAGTCTCACTCTCTTATTAGCGTAATGATCCTTGTCGTCTGGCTCTCTCCTTCCAAGGTAGAGTTCGAGTAACTTATTTACAGCACTAGCTAAATAGTAACCCTTTTTCTTTCTATCTTCTGGCGAAGTTCCTAAGTGAGGTAAGAAGTATTTATCTATTACCTGCTCAGCCTTTTGTATTCTGTTTTCTCTCTTTTGACCTACAGCGACTCTGTTACCTATAAAATCTAATGCGTCTTCTACTGTAGTTATTGAACTCGCTTGCTCTAATGAAGGTAATAACTCGTTTTGAATCTCTGGATCTAATGACACAGCATATACTATATCACGATCTGTAGTAAATCCTAGAGCTCTCATTAAAATTACAAAGGGAATCTTTCCAGGTACTGTAGCGAAAGATACCTGAATCGTACTGTCCTTTAGCCTTTCAATTACCACCTGTACTCTATATCCAGCAGCTGCAGAGGTTACTTTAGCCACATGTGTAATGTTACTACCAGATTTTCCATAATCAACTAAAACTCTATTAGTCGCTAAGTCTTCCTGAGCTACAATCACCTTCTCTGTTCCATTTACGATAAAGTACCCGCCCGGGTCTTTTGGATCTTCTCCTATCTCAATAAGTTTTTCAGGAGGTAATGTTGCCGTAGGATCTGCAATTGACTTAAGCATAATGGGTAGATCTCCTATGTAGACCTCGACCGGTTCTCCCTCTATATTATTCTCTATTGGGATCATTGTCAAGTACAATGGAACAGAATAAGTTAGATTCCTTAACCTAGCCTCCATAGGTGTTATTTCTCTTAGAGGTCCTCTGTCAGTCTCTCTTATACCCGGTTTATCGAATCTAATTTTCCCTAGCTTTATCTTTAACCCAGGTATCTCAGTAGTTATTTCTCCTTGCTCATCTATGACTTCTTGAAGTTTATTACGTAGGAAATCGTTGAACGAATCTAAGTGCTGTCGTACTAACCCTCTAACTTTAAAGAAAGACTCTGTTATCATCCACCGTTGTTCTGTTGTTAACAAATCGCTCACCCACTTATCACATATCTATAACTTACACTTTCTCCAGTGAATGGACTTTTCCTAGTTATTCTAACTATGTCGCCAGGCTTTGCACCTATAGCCCTTGCAACGACATCTGAAGCTCTAATCCAAGGTAATTGTTCTGGTCTTACTCCAAGCTCTTTTAGAACCTTATAGGCTTCTTCGAGAGATAGAACTTCGTGTTTCGGAACGAGATTATACTGAAGGGGATCAACTTTCTTTTTCGATGAAGAACGCATTTTAACTTTCACCACTAGAATTTACGTGTAATATGACAATACAAGTTACCAATTTAAAAAAATTACGTTAGTGATGCAAGAAGCTTTCTCGCATGTTCTATCATTGTTCTTGCTGACTCATATAACTCTTCATAAGATAGTTTAAACCTAGCTACACCTTGCTGCATTGCTTTCATACCTACAGCTGCTGCAACTTTAGGATAGACCTCCCATTCGGTCATTTTAGGGATTATGTAGTTCTCATTAGTCCCTCTCTGCCTAGCGAAAGAAGCTAATTCTCTTGAAGCTTCAATTACCATTTCATCAGTTATAGTCTTAGCCCTTACGTCAAGAGCACCTCTAAATACAGCGGGGAAAATTAACGAGTTATTTACTTGATTAGGCAAGTCACTTCTACCAGTTGCAACTATTTTAGCTCCAGCCTTTTTGGCCTCCTCAGGCCATATTTCAGGCGTGGGATTTGCTAAGGCGAATACGATTGAATCTTTACTCATTAGTCTTATCCATTCAGGCTTAATTACGCCAGGGTCAGGTCTGGAAGCAGCAATTAGAACGTCAGCTCCCTTAAAAGCGTCCTCGAGTTTCGTAACACCATCTTTGTTTGTCTTTTCTAGAAGTTCGTATTTCCACGGATTTTCTAACTTCATTTCATCCTCATCTTCCCTACCTTTATACAAGGGTCCACGAGAATCTATTACTATCATATTTTCATAAGGAATTCCGTATTTATATAAGAGTCTTGCCGTCGCTATGTTTGCCGCACCTGCACCGTATAATATTACTTTTGTATTTTTAGTCTCTCTTCCAGTAAGTTCCAGAGCTATTATTAAACCAGCTAATGTTGCACCAGCTGTCCCTTGCTGATCATCGTGCCATACTGGTATCTCTAATTTTTCCCTTAATTTTTCTAGTATATAGAAACATTTTGGTGATTCTATATCCTCTAAGTTAATCCCTCCGAAAGCCGGTTGTAAAATGGTAACAACCTCAACAATTTTGTCTGGGTCTTTAGTGCCTACAGTCAGAGGTACTGCATCTACTCCACCTAAGTACTTGAATAATAGCGCTTTACCTTCCATTACTGGCATCGCTGCCTCTGGTCCTATATCTCCGAGTCCTAATACTCTCGTTCCGTCCGTTACAATTGCAATGGAATTCCATCTATACGTATACTGGAATGAGAGATCCTTATTCTTAGCAATTTCTTTTGAGACTGCAGCAACGCCGGGCGTATATAAAACTGAGAAATCATCTAAGGACTTTATAGGAACCTTAGGGAGAATTTGTATCTTTCCTCTGTATTTTGAAGAAATTTCTATAGCTTTCTTATCCAGTTCACTCAAATGAATAGCCCCATTATCCTACTTTTTAAAAAGATTAAATTTTTTCGAGCTATATTACCGCTACTTTAATTAGTCAATAGAAGGTTAAACCATTAAAGGTGAATAAAAATTACCCAACAATTACAAAAGAAACTGAGACAACCGATAGTAGTGGTACTTGGCCACGTAGACCACGGTAAGACAACATTACTAGATAAAATCAGAGGTACAGCCGTAGTTAAAAAAGAGCCTGGAGAGATGACGCAGGAAGTAGGAGCAAGCTTTGTTCCAACCAGCGTAATTGAAAAACTAGCAGAACCACTAAAAAAGATTTTCCCTATAAAACTAGAAATTCCTGGATTATTATTTATAGATACACCAGGACATGAACTCTTTAGTAATCTAAGAAAAAGAGGAGGGAGCGTAGCAGACATAGCCATATTAGTTGTAGACATAACCGAGGGATTTCAAAAGCAAACGATTGAATCAATAGAGATATTAAAAAATAGAAAAGTTCCGTTTTTAGTTGCGGCAAACAAAATAGATAAAATCCCAGGGTGGAGAGTTCAGAACACATATTCGTTCTTAGAGAGCTTCTCTAAACAGAGAGAAGATGTAAAAAATTATTTAGACGGACTAGTTTACAACTTAGTTTCACAACTAGCAGAACAAGGATTTAGTTCGGAAAGATTCGACAGAATAAAGGATTTCACAAAGACTGTAGCTATAGTCCCAGTATCTGGAAAAACAGGAGAAGGAATAGCTGAACTTCTAGCTTTACTTGCTGGGCTTACTCAAAACTACATGAAAAACAAACTGAAGTTTGCTGAGGGACCAGCAAAAGGTGTTATACTTGAGGTTAAAGAAATTCAAGGTTTAGGACATACTATAGATGTAATCATTTACGAGGGAGTACTCAAAAAGAATGATATAATAGCATTAGGAGGTATAAATGGACCAATAATAACAAAAGTTCGTTCTATCTTAGTTCCCAAGCCTTTACAAGATATAAAAGTAGTTAAAACTGACTTAACTGCTATAGATGAAGTCTACGCTGCGGCTGGCGTTAAAATCTATGCTCCTGATTTAGAGAACGCATTAGCTGGCTCTCCTTTATTCGCAGTAGATGATGAAAGTAAAATTGAGGAATTCAAGAAAATCATACAAGAGGAAATATCCAGTGTAAGGTACTATAATGCAAGCGTAGCAGGGGTTGTAGTTAAGGCAGATAGCTTAGGTAGTTTAGAAGCTATAATTACGGCGCTCCAGCAGAAGAAGATACCTATAAGATTAGCAGATATTGGACCAATTAGTAAAAGAGACATTACGGAGGCAGAATTAACGAGCCAAGAAGCAAAAGAATACGGATTAATTGCTGCCTTTAGAGTTAAACCTCTACCTGGAATAGAGATACCTACTAAAATTAAGTTAATTTATGGTGAAATTATCTATCAGTTAATTGATGATATAGAAAAATATATTATTGATGTAAAGGAAAGCGAAAAACGTAAAACTTTAGACTCTTTAGTTCTGCCTGGAAAGTTCAGGATTTTACCAGGGTATGTCTTTAGGAGAAGTGACCCTGTAATCGTCGGAGTAGAAGTATTAGGAGGGATCATAAAACCTAAATCTCCTCTAATTAAGAAAGATGGTAGAAAAGTAGGAGAGATCCAGCAAATCCAAGATAACAAGAAGACAGTAGAGAAAGCCACGAAAGGAATGGAAGTAGCAGTTTCTATAAAAGGTAATGTTATGGTAGGACGCCAAATTGAAGAGGGAGACGTATTATATACTGACGTGCCCAAAGAGGACTTAGAAATTCTGCTAACTAAATATAAGGATATTATAACAGACGATATGAAGGAAGTAATAAAAGAGATAATTAATATTAAAAAGAGTTCCGATCCAACATACGGATTGGGTATTACATTATAGCAACAATCTCTTTTTCTGCAAAGAATATGCTCATTTCTCTTTTAGCCTTTTCTTCGCTGTCCGATGCATGGATTACATTTTCTGCTTTCGTTAAAGCATAATCCCCCCTTATAGTACCTGGTGGTGCCTCTTTAGGGTCAGTGTTCCCAATCATTTTTCTTACAACAGTTACAGCTTCTTCTCCCTCAACTACCATGCATACTACCGGTCCAGATGTTATATAATTTATCAATTCTTCAAAGAAAGACTTCCCCTTATGTTCTTCATATAATCTTTCTGCTGTAGTTCTATCTATATGAACCATCTTCATTGCTACTATATTAAAACCTCTCTTCTCAAATCTGGAAATTATCTCGCCTACTAGTCTTCTCTTTACACCGTCTGGTTTAATCATTACAAAAGTCCTCTGTTTCACTTAGCCCCACCTATGTAAGCCTTGGTCCACTTTAACTTCTTAGGATCCCTATGTAACTTTAGCATAGATTTTTTGCACTTGTTAGAACAAAACCACAATATTGAACCGTCGTTTCTGACGTACATTAATCCAGTACCAGGCATTATTTCTTTTCCGCAGAAACTACACTGCCTTATTGAAACCATGATTGATAATACACATAGTGAAGTATTTAAGTGAATTGGTATTGTGATCTTTTGGGTAATAAGAGTGAGCGAGAAAGCGAAACAGTCAACTCAATCACCAATAATAGAAGAATTCGGCTTTCCGGCTGAAGTAATACAGATTTTAGATAGAACAGGGGTTACAGGGGAAGTTACTCAAGTTAGAGTAAGAGTTCTAGAAGGAAGGGACAAGGGAAGAATACTAACAAGAAACGTTAAAGGACCAGTAAGACTTGGAGATATCCTCATACTTAGGGAAACTGAAAGAGAAGCGAGGAAATTAAGCAGTAAGAGGTAAAGCTATGCCTTTATTTTTGCTTTCTAAGCCAGTTACTCTTCATTTTTTAACTCAACTACGTTCTAAAACGACAGATCAAATTAACTTCAGAAAAACAATGGTTAGATTAGGTAGAATTATCGGTTATGAGCTTTTAAATACGTTAGATTACGAAACAGTTGAAGTTGAAACACCTTTAGGAACAAAAGCTAGGGGCATTAGAATTTATGATTTAGAGAATATAGTAATAATAAACGTTCTAAGGGCAGCTACGCCGCTTGTGGAAGGACTTTTAAAAGCTTTACCGACAGCTAGGCTAGGTGTAATCGCTGCTAGTAGAAAGGAAAAAGAAGTCAAGGAAGAATTTCCAGAAGAAATGGAGGTTGAAATATTCTATTCAAAGATACCTAATATAACTTCTAAAGATAACGTCATAATAGCCGACCCAATGATAGCTACTGCAAGTACTATGAAAAAAATAATAAGCATTATTAAAAATTATAGTCCAAAAAGAATCTATATAGTTTCCGTGATTATATCTGAATATGGAGTCAGAAAACTTCTAGCAGAATTCCCAGATATCTACTTGTTTACTATCTCAATAGATCCAGAATTAGACAATAGAGGTTATATAATACCAGGTTTAGGTGATGCTGGAGACAGAGCGTTTGGATAAGATAAAGTATAAATGGAGATTTTCATAACGTATTAGCTATGGTAAAAATAGGCTTAGAAGTTCACGTTCACTTAACGGCGTTAAAAACCAAACTCTTTTGCTCTTGTCCAACGGACTACATAGATAAAGAACCAAATACTGTCGTATGCCCTGTCTGTCTAGGCTTACCGGGAGCTATACCAATAATCAACGAGAATGCCTTAAAATACGCAATAATGGTATCGTTGGCACTTAATGGGGAAGTTGCTGATAGGCTATCTATGGTAAGAAAACATTATTTCTACCCAGATATGGCGAAGAATTATCAGATCTCTCAGTATGATGGTCCCGGAAGTATTGCAATAAGTAAAGGTGGTTTTGTAAAACTGAGAGATGGTAAAACTGTAAGGATAAGGAGAATAAACATAGAAGAGGATCCGGCAAAAATTATTTATCCAACCGGGTCTATGTTGACCAGCAAATACACTCTTTTAGATTACAATAGGTCTGGTATGGCATTGCTCGAAATAGTAACTGAGCCTGACATGACAGAACCTAGAGAAGCGAGAGAATTTCTAGAAAAACTACGATCTATACTAGAGCATTTAGGTGTATGTAATTGTGACTTAGAAGGGGCTATGAGGGCTGATGCTAATGTATCCGTTGAGGGAGGAGAAAGAGTGGAAGTAAAGAATATTGGATCACCAAAAGAAGTTGAAGAAGCAATAAAATACGAAATAGCTAGGCAAAGAGCCGCAATTGCTCAGGGACTAAAAGTGGAGAGAGAGACTAGACATTGGGATGCACAAAGGAAAGTAACAGTACCAACTAGAACTAAAGAACAAGAAGAAGATTATAGATACTTTCCTGACCCAGATTTACCACCCTATCCTATAAGCAAACAACTAGTAGAAGAAATTAGAAAAAGTCTCCCTGAACTACCAGATATTAGAATACAAAGGTTGGTGAAACAATACGAAATAACTGAATATGATGCAACAGTTTTAGTAACGGATAAAGTGCTAGCTGACTTATTTGAGGAGACGGCTAAGAACTACTTTAACTACAAGAAACTCGCTAATTTATTAATTAACGACTATCTAAGGTGGCTAAACGATAAGAACCTGAGGCCGTCCCAATCGAAAGCCACACCATCACATCTAGTAGAGTTACTTAAACTTCTCGATGATGGTGTAATTACAATAAAGATAGCTAAAGAAATCTTACCTGAAGTAGTTTTAGAAGGTAAAATGCCAGGTCAGATAATTAAAGAAAGGGGACTTACGGCAGTAAAGGACGAGGAATTCCTCGTCCAGATAATAAGGGAAGTAATCAAAGAGGAGCCAGATGCAGCTGAAAAAGCTAGAAAAGATCCTAAAGTGATTAACTACCTAGTAGGGAAAGTTATGAAAAAGACGGGTAAAAGAGCCGATCCACAATTGACCAACGAACTCATAAGAAAAATTCTTAGCGGCGAGAGTAAGTAATCACGGCGTGGGTTTATCTTCACCATTCAGTTCTTAAGACCGCGTTCATCTAAATATGAATACATGGTGGTGATATTTATTTCCACTTACTCGAAATACAAGGAACTGAGAATTAGACTACTTGTGGTTGATTTGCTTAAGGAGCTGAAGAACGCGTATACCTACAAGGAGTTATCTAAATTACTTAATATCCAGGAAAGTTTACTATGTAGGTATGTCAATGGTAATACCATACCTAGTGAAATACATTCAAAGGAAATTCTCGATAAAATTAAGAATGAAGAGTTCCTACTAAAGTTCTTTTACAACAAAATCTCATTTTATGAAGATGGATTTGTAGATACTTCTTCACTACTATTTTATCCTAACATGTTAAAAATGCTGGTAGAAATTTATTATCAGAAATACATTGGAAATAAAGAAGTAAACAAAATAGTTACTATAGCTGTAAATGGAATTCCGTTTGCAACACTTGCAGCTTCGGCTTTAGCTAAACCATTACTAGTTATGAAAAAACACAAGGATTCTATCCACTTAGAGTATATAGACGAAAACCTTAAAGAGTCAGAGGGAATGGTAACGACCATATATCTAAGAAAAGATTATATTAATAGAGGAGATAAGATTCTGCTTATCGATGACGTGATAAGAACTGGAACTACTATTTATGCAGCTTATAAATTGCTAAATAAGAGCGGAGCTGAAGTCGTAGGTGCTATAACTATTGCATCTGTTGGCCGAGAATGGATTAAACACGTTAACACTATAAATATCTACCCTATTTTTAGGCTATGATAAGCAAGCTAGTCAATAACGTATACGCAATAAAAGGAAATTTCCTAGTTTATTTAATAGACATAGGAGAAAGTTTTATCCTGATAGACTCAAGTGATGGGAGTGACTCATCTATAATTATAGATGGAATTTATGAGATCTTAGAAAGAAATTCAAAAAAGTTGAAATGGATAATATTAACGAGTTATAGACGTGAGGTAGCAGGAGGAGCTAGTGTACTATCGAGGTTATTCTCTGCATTAATTATATCTAGTAGAGAAGTAGCTTCTCTACTGAGAAAAGGAGGTGATAAAAATAGTAATTATGAGCCTTTGAACGTAACCGTCGAATTATCTGAGTCAAACTTGAAATATATGAACGAGATTTTAGGTGTAGATCCTCGTCACAAAATTACCGTTATTAAGAGCAATACCCCAGTTAGTGGGTCAATATTCATAATGTTCGATTCTATACTGTTTACTGGAGCTAGTAGAACCAGCGGCATTAAGAATAAAATTAGTTATATATGTAATGCTTACAATTTTGAAAAAGTGATTTAACATGGTATTCGAAGAGAAATGTGACAGTTGTGGAAGATTTCTTCAAGTTAGATATTGTAGTATAAGAAAAATTAATGTGTGTGTAGACTGTTGCCTATTATGCAAGCAAAGAGCAACTTGTAAAATAAGAGTTTGGTCATTTAACTTATTACCAAAGAAGCAGACCGTTAAATTAGCATGAAACATGGTAGATAGACCTTACATTATAATATTCAGCACTATGAGTATAGATGGTAGATTAGCTTCAAAAGACAGATATAGCCAATTAAGTTGCCCATCTGATAAAAGGAGACAACATATCCTTAGAAGCGAAGTAGATGCAGTATTAGTGGGAGCTGAAACAGTAAGAATTGATAATCCTAAACTGACACTTAAATATGCACATGGAAAAAATCCTATTAGAGTAATAATTTCAAATAGTTTAAGATTTAATGTAAATAATACAATTTTCACAACTCCTCCTCCTACAACAGTTTACACATCTAAACTAAATGAAGAGAGTTCTGAAAAGAGACAGATAATTCAAGCTTTAATTCAAAAAGGTGTTGAAATTAGATACATAAATGATATGTCAATTTGTTCTATTATGAGAGACCTTTACATAACTAAGAACGTTAAAAAAATTATGGTAGAGGGCGGCGGAACTACAATTTGGAACTTTATTAAGGAAAATTGTTTCGATGAAATTAGAATCACAATCTCTCCTATAATTTTCGGAAACGGAATATCTTTCGCTCAAGGAGAAGGTTTTACAGGTATTAGCGCACCCAAGCTACAATTGGTCAATGTAAAACTATGTGAATGTGGACAAGAAGTCCATATTATATATAGAAAAATTAGTAATTAAAAATACATTATAATTTTTTTAATTTAAAATAAAAAATTATTGTATAAAAGGCTTGTAGGTTGCCTTATATACTTCTCCTTCTTCTAACTTACTCGCTATTCTTCTATACTTCATTTTATCTCCTATGCTATCTTCTCCATGGACTTTCTTCCATTCTTCTATAGGTATCTGGTATTCCTTTAGCACTTTGTCTCTGTATAAGTCATTTAATACATTATATGTGCAGAACGGTATTACTCTACCATCAGGAGTAGTATAGTGTATATCGCATCTCATTACTCTTTCGACATCATAGTTATATAGATCCATGAAGTGCATAGTCCCTAAGAATAACGTCCTATAGTGCCATTCTCCTAACGCTTCATAATTATGGTTGACGATAATATTACGTAGCATTTCATAAACGTCAAAGTCTTTAGGTCCTTTCTCCTTATCAATAAACTTCCTCAAGTTATATAATAGTTTTACACCTATCCAGACCTTATTTCCTCCTTCTTTTAACTCGTCTGTTTTCTCTCTTAGATACTCCAGTAAACCTTCTAGGTCTATAAACTTAGAAAGCGGTATGAAATGAGGTTCTCCGTTTCTCCACTCTACGAATACGTAAGTTCCGGCTCCGCAGCTTGGATGATTAGCCATCTCAAATTGCTCTTTTCCAGTTATTGCCTCTACTAGCTTAGAGAATACAACAGAAGTTCCTATAGGATACCAACTATCTCTAGTAATCTCTCCATTTGTCTGCTCCTCTATTGCCTTTAAAACCTCAGGAATCGTTATTCTGAACTTATTTCTCATATTGCGTTTCATCATTCCGGTTAAGCTGACAGGTTGGAAGTTAATTGCCCTTACTACATCCATGTTATATGCTGCGAATTTCACTATATTCCCTAAATCTTGATCGTTTACGGTTCTGATAACAGTAGGTACTAGAACTACGCTAGTCATTCCGGCTTTTCTGAAAACCTCTAAAGTGTATGGGACTTCCCAGTGATTCTTAGTATTGGTTCTTCTATTTACACCATCAAAACTCATGTATATGGTGTTTACACCAGCCTCTCTTAACTCACGGGCATACTTTATTGCGTATTCTGGATCTTCGAGGTACATCTTAGCAAAAGTTCCGCCCCAAGTGTTAAGCTGTATGTGTTTTACACCGCTCTCTCTCATAATTCTTACGATTTCAATCAAATCTTCACGTAGTGTAGGTTCTCCACCGGTTAATTGGATGACGAGAGTAATATCTTGCCTTTTCAATTGTTCTACCATGAACTTTATCTGTTCTCTAGTGGGTTCGTATACGTAACCAGCCTTCTCAGCGAAGAAGAAACAGTACCAACAAGATAAATCACACCTGTTCGTAATTACCATGTTTACAAGAGCTGAGTGCTGATGATGCATTGGACAAAGCCCACAGTTAAAAGGACAAGGCGATTTAAGATCTACATATGGAACCTTAGGTCCCTTACCTTCAT